>JAISPE010000251.1 GCA_031275145.1 Prevotellaceae bacterium
GAATCTCTGCTCGAAACCGGCTGCTTTAAACCCGAAGACCTGATTGTCATTATCGGAGGAAGTTTCGGCCCCTCGGAAGGAGCATCGTTTATAGAAGTGAGCTCCGCAAAAACCGTCAGACAGGAAACGTCATCGGACGATTAACGGTTTGCCGTTTGATACCGCAATTTTTTACCGTTCGTACCGTGTGACGACGCTTGCCGGAAGAGTTTTTTACCGCTTGTTTATTTTTTACCACAAAGGCGCAAAGGGCACAAAGATTTCACAAAGGAGTCTTCAATAAATAAAGGTATCAATTATGGCATCCCGTTAGGGATGCATCGCTCGGTAGAACAGTCAATACCTCCTGTCCTGCATCCCATTAGGGATGCATCCCTAACGGGATGCAAAACAGGATGGTATGGGTTTTCTACCGAGCGATGCATCCCTAACGGGATGCTTTTTGCCATTGATGAGATGCCGGAAAATAAAATCAATAATTAATACCTTTATTTATTGAACGCTCCAAAGACACAATGGACACAAAGGTTGCACAAAGAGCTTTGTGTAATCTTTGTGCCCATTGTGCCCTTGTGGTAAAAATAAACTGGGAAGTAAAAAAGAAGAAAAACTGTGGTAAAAATGCGACAGTTGAGTTTGCCTTGTTCCTGCCTTGTTCCTCCTATATGCTCTTTTTGTCTTTGATCAACGGTAAGCCGGATACGTCATGATTATTCTCCGATAATTTTCACGAGCGCTCTTTTTCTGCGTTTTCCGTCAAATTCGCCGTAGAATATCTGTTCCCACGGTCCGAAATCCAGCTTGCCGTTTGTGACAGCAATTACGACTTCGCGTCCCATGACCGAGCGTTTCAGATGAGCGTCGGCATTATCCTCGAAAGTATTGTGTTGATAGTGATTATACGGTTTTTCCGGCGCAAGTTTCTCCAGCCAGACGTCCATGTCATGATGCAGTCCCGATTCGTCGTCGTTGATAAACACGCTTGCTGTGATGTGCATAGCATTGACAAGGATCAGGCCTTCTTTTATTCCGCTTTCCATGAGGCAGGCTTCCACCTCCGGCGTGATATTGATAAATTCCCGTCGCGAGGTCGTATTAAACCATAATTCTTTTCTGTATGTTTTCATTATTAAACGTTTAAATTTTATTCTACGGCATTCAGCGCGCTTCCGGCCCTATACCACTTTATTTGCAGAGCGTTGTAAGTATGATTTACGTTAAACGGTTCATCTGTTCCGTCGGCATGGTGAAGGGTAACGGTCAGAGGCTCTCCCTGTTTGAAATTGACGGTATCGACGGAGATATAATCATCTTCCCTGATTTTGTCGTAATCGTTTTTATCGGCAAAAGTGAGGGCAAGCATACCCTGTTTTTTTAGATTCGTTTCGTGAATACGGGCAAAGCTTTTAGCCAGTATCACCTTGACGTTCAGAAAACGGGGCTCCATAGCGGCATGTTCGCGGGATGAGCCTTCGCCATAATTTTCCTCTGCCACTACAACAGATGATATCTGTCCTGCCTTATACTGTTTTGCCACAGCCGAAACCGCCTCGTAAGTACCGGTACATCTGTTGAGTACCGAATTGGTTTCTCCGTTGAAGGCGTTCACTGCTCCCATCAGCATATTGCCGGAAATGTTTTCCAGATGTCCGCGAAACCGTAACCATGCGCCGGCCATAGATATATGGTCGGTAGTACATTTTCCTTTAACTTTTATAAGTAAGATCATTTTTTGCAGGCTGTTATCGTCTGCCGGAGGAAAAGGTTGCAGCAATTGCAGGCGTTCCGACCGAGGATCGATCAACACTTCTTCGCTGCCTGTTCCGGCGGGAGCGACGTATCCGTTATCTTCCACCCCGAATCCTTTGGGAGGAAAAATCTCGCCGTAAGGCTCTTTCAGCATTACTTCCCTGCCGTCTGCCGTTTTAAGTTTGTCTGTAAGCGGATTAAAACGCAAATCACCGGCAATTGTCAGGGCGATTGTCAGTTCCGGCGAAGCGACAAAAGCGTGTGTATTCGGATTTCCGTCTGCACGTTTGGCAAAATTACGGTTGAACGAAGTCACGATTGAGTTTCTGCGCGTATTGTCCTCATCGCTGTTGATGTGGCGTTTCCATTGTCCGATACAGGGACCGCAGGCGTTGGCCATAATCACAGCGCCCATTTTCTCGAAATCGGCAATCAGACCGTCGCGTTCGGCGGTATAGCGGATCTGCTCCGAGCCGGGGTTGATAATCAGCGGGGCAGCAACTGCAATACTGTCGTCAACAGCCTGACGTGCAACAGACGCCGCCCTGCTTAAATCCTGATACGACGAGTTGGTGCATGAGCCGATTAATCCCGCTTCCATTTTGTACGGATAGTTATTTTCAGTCACTTTGGCGGCAAATTCCGATATCGGAACAGCGGCGTCGGGCGTAAAAGGACCGTTGATATACGGCTGCAAAGATGCAAGGTCGATTTCGATAATCCGGTCGTAATACTTTGAGGGCATTGATACTGCCTCCGGATCGGCCTGCAAATACGGAGCAATGTCCTCGGCCATGCGGGCGACTTCTTCACGTCCCGTCTGACGCAGATATTCTGCAATATTTTCATCGAAAGGGAATATCGAAGTTGTAGCGCCGATTTCAGCGCCCATATTGCAGACGGTTGCTTTTCCGGTAGCCGAAAGCGAAGATGTTCCTTCCCCGAAATATTCGATAACAGAATTAGTTGCACCTTTTACAGTGAGTATTCCCGCGAGTTTAAGGATAATATCTTTGGGTGTAGCCCATCCGTTAAGCTGTCCGGTAAGTTTCACGCCTGTCAGTTTCGGCATTTTCAATTCCCATTCCATTCCGCTCATAACGTCTACAGCATCAGCGCCGCCCACGCCAACAGCAATCATTCCGAGTCCGCCGGCATTCGGAGTATGAGAATCCGTGCCGATCATCATTCCGCCCGGAAATGCATAGTTTTCCAGAACAACCTGATGTATAATACCCGCGCCGGGTTTCCAGAATCCTATACCGTATTTGTTCGATACTGTTTTCAGAAAATCATACACTTCTCTGTTATTGACGGTAGCTGTTGCAATATCGTCCTGAGCGCCACGGTTTGCCTGTATCAGGTGGTCGCAGTGAACGGTTGCCGGTACGGCGGATTTTTTACGTCCGGCGTTCATAAACTGCAATAAAGCCATTTGCGCCGTGGCATCCTGCATGGCAACCCTGTCGGGACGAAAATTTACGTAATCTTCTCCTCTTTTATAGATTTTCAACTGTTTAACATCGTACAGATGTGCGTATAAAATCTTTTCGGATAACGTAAGCGGACGGGTAATATGTTTCCGCACATTATCGACTTTACCTGTATAATTCAGGTAAAAATTCTTTATTATTTCAATATCATAAACCATTTACAAAACAAAAACAAGTGTTATAAATTAAGGTTTTTTTGACAGAATTAACATAATTTGCAGAATTAACAGATTTGTAAATTATGTTAATTATGGCGTTGTCTGGAAATAAACTATCCAAATATGTCATCAATTTAAGGGACTGCATCCCGTTAGGGATGCTTCGCTTTCATAGAAATAAAATGTAAAGATCATTATGATAGCATCAATTATTCCTTTTTTGTCGTATACCGTAAGTCCCGCATGTCCCCATAAGCTTTAGCTTACTACCCTGCGGGACTTGCTGTACGTGGCTGGAAAAAGTTCTATGGTTTTTTGAATTAAAATTTTTAATGGGGGTCCTCATTTGGTTTGTTGTATATGGATTAGCATCGCATTTTCTACTGTCGAGAAATATTGTACAGTTACAACAATCCTTTCACAATATCACGATAAAATTAATAATTAATAACTGTTCAGATGTCGACGTTTTAAACCTCCCGCCAGAGCCGTCTTCTGCAAGTTGACACCTTCGACAGGGGAACAAATTCACATGGAAGTGTTTTCACCACATTCTTCACCGACGCTACGTCGAGCGAAACGGAACGACAACACGTCGCGCATTGTTCCCCGCACTAAATGTTTCGTTTATTTCCTTACGTTGAGCAGGGGTGGAGAGATTCGAACTCCCATCAACGGTTTTGGAGACCGCTATTCTGCCCTTGAACTACACCCCTAAAAAAGAGTTGGCCTTATTATGTTGAGTAAATAACAGACCAACTCAAAAAAAAGAGAGAAATTATTCGATTATCTCTGTAATCTGTCCAGCGCCGACTGTACGTCCGCCTTCGCGTATTGCGAAGCGCAGATTTAAGTTCAAGGCAACGGGATAGATCAGAGTAACTGTAATAGTAACGTTATCGCCCGGCATAACCATGTCTACTCCTTCCGGCAATTCCACTTCACCTGTAATGTCAAGTGTACGCAGGTAGAATTGAGGGCGATACTTATTGTGGAACGGTGTATGACGTCCGCCTTCTTCCTTCTTCAGTACATAAATTTCCGCTTTGAATTTAGTATGGGGAGTGATAGTATTGGGACGTGCAATCACTTGTCCACGTTTGATTTCCTTCTTGTCGATACCGCGGAGTAACAGACCGACATTATCACCGGCTTCTCCCTGGTCAAGAAGTTTACGGAACATCTCGACGCCTGTAACCACCGATTTTCTGGGTTTTTCGCCTAAACCAATGATTTCAACTTCTTCCTGAATCTTGATGATACCTGTTTCGATACGTCCTGTAGCAACTGTTCCGCGACCTGTGATAGAGAATACGTCTTCTACAGGCATAAGGAACGGTTTTTCGTTCTCACGCGGAGGAATAGGAATATATTCATCGACTGCATCCATCAGTTCGATTACTTTTTCTTCCCATTCGGGTTTGCCCTCCAAAGCGCCCAGTGCAGAGCCTCTGATAATGGGAGCGTTATCACCGTCAAACTGATAGAAGTTCAAGAGTTCACGCAGTTCCATTTCAACCAGTTCCAGCATTTCAGGGTCATCAACCGCATCAACCTTGTTCATGAAAACAACGATACGGGGAACGTTTACCTGACGTGCTAACAGAATATGTTCGCGGGTCTGGGGCATAGGGCCGTCGGTAGCGGCGCAGACTAAAATCGCGCCATCCATTTGAGCTGCACCTGTAACCATGTTCTTAACATAGTCGGCGTGACCGGGGCAGTCTACGTGAGCATAGTGACGTTTCGCTGTCTGATACTCAACGTGAGCAGTGTTAATAGTTATACCTCTTTCTTTTTCTTCCGGTGCATTGTCGATAGAATCGAAACTGCGGATTTCGGAACTGTAGCCTTTCTTAGCTAAAACAGAGGTAATAGCGGCAGTAAGGGTTGTCTTTCCATGGTCAACGTGACCGATGGTACCAATATTTACGTGCGGCTTGGACCTGTCAAATTTTTCTTTTGCCATAATTATGAATTATCTTTAACGTTAAAAATTATTTATCCTTATACTTTTTAATCCTTTACTTTTTAAAATTTCCTTTTCAATTTCAATTTTAAATCCTAAAATTTCGAAGAGCCGGCGATGGGAATTGAACCCATGACCTCTTCCTTACCAAGGAAGTGCTCTACCTCTGAGCTACGCAGGCATTTTCCCGCGATAAAAGCGCCAAACTTCAAAACGTCTTTTTCAGAATGTCACTTTCAGACTCTTTCCTTTTCACAGAACAGAGCGGAAAACGAGGTTCGAACTCGCGACCCTCAGCTTGGAAGGCTGATGCTCTACCAACTGAGCTACTTCCGCATATCTAAATTCGTGGGGAGAGCAGGATTCGAACCTACGAAGTCGTACGACAGCAGATTTACAGTCTGCCCCAGTTGGCCACTTTGGTATCTCCCCCCGAGGATTAACGAGCCGATAGAGGGATTCGAACCCCCGACCAGCTGATTACAAATCAGCTGCTCTGACCAACTGAGCTACATCGGCATTAATCTCTTTTCATTCGTTCAATGAACATGCTCATGACCTGTTTTGGGTACAAAAGCGGGCGCAAAGGTACTGCTTTTTTTTATTTCTGCAAATCTTTATTGATTTTTTTCTGAAAAATTTATTCAAAATTTTTTTCTGAAACCGTAAAATTATTAACTGTCACTGCTTTGTATTTAATAATTTTCTCTCTCCATTTGTGCGCGAGACTTGCTTTGCGTTACGATATAAACACCGAGAAATATCAGTATGGCGGCAAAACTTTTTGTCCACCCGAATGTATCCATGCCGAGTATAACGGCGACAAATGACGATACAAGCGGCTGTATATAATTGTACATGCTTACTATCGTGGGACGCAAAAGCTTTTGCCCGACAGGAATCAGCAGGTATGAAACAAATGTTGCCATAACAACCACAAATGCAATACGAAAATATATGTCTGCCGGTATCGCTCCATAATTGACGGCTGATACATCGCTCCAGCAAAACGGCAGACTGCAAACTGTGGCAGATAAAAACATCCACTTCATCGACGTTACCGCACTGTAACGGATAATCAGTTTCTTAAATGCGGTAAGATATATCGCGAAAGCAAAACAGCTTAACATACACAACAAATTACCTTCCACGCTTGTGCTGTTATGCGACACTATATTTCCGTTAAAAATCAGCAGTAAGGCTCCAAATGCGCCGGTCAAAACGCCAATAATTTTTTTCCACGTAACAGGTTCTTTAAGGAAAAAGGCTGCAAAAATCATGGTCATTATCGGTACAAGAGTGGTAATAACCGAGGCGTCGATGGGTGAAGTCATCGACAATCCCACAATAAACGACATCTGATTAATGAGTATGGCAAACAAAGATGCAAGATTCAATAATATAATGTCGCGGATGCTTATCTGTTCCTTTTTTGCGAACAGGGAAAGCAGCCAGAACAGCGCTGCCGCTCCGGCAAACCGGTAAAACGTCAAAGCCATAGCCGAAGTTTCGCCGTGTGAAAGCACTGTTTTTGTTAGAGGCGTGTTTAGTCCGAAAATAACATAAGCAGCTAAAAGAGCCGCATGCCCCTTGAAATTTTTATCATCCATTTTGTTCTGTTTTATTGAACAGGTTGTCGGCGTTACCGCCTCTCCCCTTCAGAGAACCGCAGTGATTTTCACCGCATACGGCCCAAGTGACAGTAAAATTTAACGGCGCAAAGTTAAACCGGATCAGTGAAACGGACAAATTTTTGTTGCTTTTTTATCAATTCAGAAAAGAATATACGATTATACTTCAGAGATGAGAAATAAATAAGATATAACGGTTAAAAAACCTCATTTTTACCTGATTCAAAATAATAACCGCATTAAATCAACGGCATCCGGTTCGGTTTAATGGGGTAATGAGTACCCCATTAACCGGGTTAATTCAAAAAAATAAATAACTTTGTGCGTCATTATCGCATCAAGGCCAGTCTTACCATAGACGGAGAGTCTAT
>JAISPE010000374.1 GCA_031275145.1 Prevotellaceae bacterium
CATTATGCGCTTTTGCATTGTTTCGTGTGCTTCCATTGCAATCTTTTTGCGGCAAAGATAAGCCTTTTTCTGTAATCGACAAAATTATTTAAATAGTTTATTTATTGACAGATCCATAGATCGGCAAACAGTCAATAAAGATAAATTATACAGAATCAGTCATAAACTGTACGAAGAACGGCAAGGACTGGAAAATTATTTATTTCGCAGAACCAATGAACTTTTTGACATACATGACAAAATCATACTGTATGATTTGACAAACACTTACTTTGAAGGTTCCATGCGCAAGAGTAAAATTGCCCGTCATGGACGCAGCAAAGAAAAACGCAGTGATTGTCCGCTGATTGTATTAGCTCTGTCAATGAAGAAGGATTTATCAAATATTCAGCGATATACGAAGGCAATACGGCAGACTGTAACACGCCTGGCGATATGATGGATAAATTGCGGGTAAATACCGGAGAGCAGGGTAAAAAAGCAATAGTAGTTATAGATGCAGGTATCTCTACGGAAGCCAACTTGAAAATGATAACGGAGAAAGGCTGTGATTATGTATGTGTCAGTCGTTCTAATTTGAAAAAATATTCGGTAGTAGAAGACGCTTTACCCGTAAAAGTCATCGACAACAGGAAACGGGAAATAGAACTTATTCATGTTCAGACCGAAAACAGTAAAGATAAAGAGTATTATCTTCGCGTAACAAGTCCGACCGAAGCATTGAGGGAATCATCTATGTACAGTCAGTTTATGGAACGTTTTGAAGAAGGTCTCGCCCTTTATACGTAAAGGTATAGAAACAAAAGGCGGCGTAAAACGTTATAACAAAGTTAATCAGCATCTTGGACGATTGAAACAGAAGTATGAAGACCGACCTCGACCTGCGTCCCGTCTTCCATAAAACCGACGACGCCTGTATGGCGCATTTACATCTTGGACTTTTGGCTTACTGGGTGGTCAATACGGTGAGATATCAGTTGAAAGCAGCATGTTGTCATTCTCAATGGCGTGAAATTGTCCGTGTTATGAATACTCAGAAATGCGTCACTACAATTATGACGAATGATAAACAGGAACGTGTTTCTATCCGATGCTGTTCCAGGCCACTACCAAAGTCGCTAATATTTACGATATCCTGAAGTTGAGGTATGCGCCTTTTATCCGTAAAAAATCCGTAGTCCTCAATTCTGAAAATTTTAAAAATCGGACGTCTGATGATCTGGACAATACAAGCTGATCGCTTGCAATGTGGGCTAAAGCTTTTTTTGAAAGCGTAATGACGCTTGTCGAAGAGTGTGGCGATGAAACAATCAGCGACCCATTGTCATTGCGAGGAATGAAGCAATCCAGAAATCCACTTATTTTTTACCACAAAGGTTTCACAAAGAACTGTCCGTGCGTCAGCCCTTTGTGTTCTTTGTGCCTTTGTGGTAAAAAAAGATGCCAGGCCACCTGACACGGTAAGGGTTGCTACCCTCATTCTTATCTCTCATTTAAAACTGAATGTATATTCATAATTTTCGGTATTTTCTCCGACTTTGACGTCTGTTATTTTGACGGTATAAGTCGTGTTTTTTACCAGTCCCTGAACTTTCCATTGCAGACTGTTAGGCAGTCCGCAATTGTTATTGTCATAACTGAGAGAGCCTTCTACCAAATCCATCGGTTGCGATCCTACGCTGACTTCAACCGTCGCGCCGGAAAAATCGACCGATAAAGCTCCGTTATTTACCCTCACATTTTTGTCATAAAGTACGGAAAAACTCAGGAACGAAGCGGGGTCAAAAAGTTTAGCGCTGTATGTCCCGTGAGGATATGCGATATATGATATTTCGTATTCGCTAAGGTCTGCATTTTCGTGTTTGGTTATCAACATTGCCGAAGATACGTATTTGAAATCGCCTTTTTTCGGCGTACCGATAATTCTTCCGAATGTAACGGATTTCAGGAAAGGGTCCAATATGCGGCGGCGGCAGTTGATATTTGCGGAATTTAATTCGGTCATCCAGTCGTTTACATGGATTTCGGAAACTGGCCATTCCGAGCTGGCGCTTCCCCACAGACTGCGATTTCCATTTGCACATGCCGAAGCGGCATTCGGCAAATAGCAGAAATCCGCTTCCAGTATAGCGTCGGAGACAGTGGCGTTTGCCGCGCCGATTAAAGCTGCTTCCTGAGCAAGTTTGTCATTGACGCTGTCATATACGACAACGGGCAGATGATGTGTCGTCCTTATACTGTTTATATAAGTCAGGACTTTATTTTTCTCGATTTTCGACAGAGCGCCTGCCATACAGCTGGCTATATTCGGCACAGTTTCGTATAACGGCTCTACCGTCCGGTACGGGGTTTCGTTTGTGCAGGACAGAATAAACGAACATAAAATAAATACGGGGAATAATTTAGAAGTTTTCATGATATATTTACTTTTTAATATTTTCTACTGACTGTTTGCTGTTAAGACATTTATTTTTATTATCAATAACTTTGATAAGTTTTGCGAAAATTGCGCTTCTGGTATTGAGTTGCGACAGTTTATTGTTTTCTGTCGACGGATTTATTCTGTTTGAGAGAAATACGAAGACAAGATCGCGTTCGGGGTCTATCCAGACCATTGTCCCTGTAAATCCCGTATGTCCGTAACTCTGTAACGATGCTTCTTCGCAGATGGGGCTTTTTTTCTTGGGGTTAGAGTCTTTTTTGTCGAATCCGAGTCCGCGTCTGTTACCGTGGCTGCAATTGGCGCAGGCAGTAAATTCGGCTATTGTTTCCTCTGTCAGATAGCGGGTTCCGCCATATACGCCTCCGTTGAGATACATCTGATATAATTTGACCAGATCGTTTGCATTGCTGAACAGTCCGGCATGTCCCGAAACCCCGCCGCTCAACGATGCGGACTGGTCGTGGACATATCCCCGTAACAGCTGGGTTCTGAAAAATTTATCGTTTTCGGTAGGAAGAATCTCGCCCGGGGGGATCCGTTCCAAAGGCAGGTATCCCGTACGGCTCATTCCCATAGGCTTATAAAACAGTACCTGAGACAGTTTGTCTTCCGTCATGCCGTATGTCGACTCTATCATGCGCTGCATATAGATAAATCCCAGATCACTGTAACGATAAGTGGCGCTCATCAGTGCGCAGGTGTCTATTTCGTCATACATATTATCCCGCAATTCTTTAGAGCCGAATAAATTATTTGCAACAGGCAAAGTGAATTTCTCTGTTTTTACGGTCGAAAAGAAGTTCCGGTCTAACTTGTAACCGCTTTTCAGATATCTGCCCGCGCCCGGAATCGGGATGTTAAATTCCGCTGTTTTTTTATTTGATACTGCCGGCTTTCCGTCGGACGTAACGATATATTTATAATAAAAAGGTATCCATGAGGGCAATCCCGACTGGTGCAGCAATATGTCCTTTATTTTCAGATTTCCCTTATTGGTCTGCGAATGCATGGATATATAACTGTTTAGAGGATTATTTATATCCACAATTTTTTCATCGACCATACGCATCACCAAAGGCAGAGTCGCCGCCACTTTCGTTACCGAGGCAACATCGTATACATCCGAAATTTTAACTTTTGGAGAAGTCTTGTCGTATGTATGATTTCCAAACGCCTTATAATAAAACACCTCGCCCTTATGCGCGGCCATTACCTGACAGCCGGGAAAAGCTTTCTGCCTGATTCCCTCCATCACCAGTGAATCAATGCTTTTCAGGGATTTCTGGGATATGTCCATTTCTTCGGGTATAACATATTTCAGCCGTATCGTACCGGATGTTTCCAGTCCGTAACCTTCGTAAAATTCTCTTGCTGTGACCGGCATTTTCCCCGAAAAAGGTATTCCGCCGAATATCATTTGCGCTGTCCTGTCCTGTGCCTCATCGGCATTGTCGTGAGCCACAATCACCGCAGCGGCATACAAATCAACGGACTCGATATACGAAAGGAAATAAGGCGAGCCGAAATACGCAAGTATTATTTTCTTGTCGGGCATGATGCTTTTCAACAGATCGAAAACGGGTTTGCTTACGCCGAACTGTTTAGCCGGGCTTGTGCTTGTTGCGTGATAGCCGGCAACGATCACGTCGCAGTTGCTGAATTTATTTTTGACATTAGTGATTTCCTGTGCCGTAGGGACGGCCGAGACTTCACATGCGGCAGATATGTTTGCATACATGGAAAGCCTGTCGGAAAAGGCTTTGCCCGTCTCAAGCCCTCCGACAGCCAAATATCCGTATTGATGTTTGTCCATGTCTTTTAAGGGTAAGATATTCTCCCTGTTTTTGACAAGGATCACGGACTGTTCTACCAATTTATTTTTCAGGGCTTGCGCTTCAGGCGAATTGAGTTTGTTCCGTATTCCTTTTGTATCGAGAGGAGTAAACTTTGTCAGTCCGGTACGGTATTTGGCAGTCAGGACTTTTCTGCACTTTTCGTCTATGATTTCCTGAGTGATTTCTCCGTTTTTGACAGCTTTTTCGATTGCGAGGATATTGTTTTCTATGTCGGAAGGCATCAGGAGTATATCGTGTCCGGCTTTCAGGGCTTCGAGAGCGACATTCCTGTTGCCGGCATAGTTTTTTACTCCGTTCATATTCAGGGCATCGCTTATGACTAAACCCTGAAACGACATTTCGTCGTGCAATACTTTCTGTATAACGCTTTTCGAGATTGATGCGGGAACTTCGGCGCTGGATTTTTCAAGCGATCTGGCGTAGAGATGTCCGATCATAATCATTGCTATTCCTTCGTCTATAAGTTTTTGAAACGGTTTAAATTCAACCGAATCCAGACGTTCTTTCGAATGGTCCAGTACCGGCAGCAGTTTGTGCGAATCGATATCGGTGTCTCCATGTCCCGGAAAATGTTTTGCGCAGGCAATCACGCCATTATCCTGCATTCCCTCCATAAGGGCAATTCCCTTTGCCGCAACTTCGGCGGGATTTTCACCGAACGA
>JAISPE010000198.1 GCA_031275145.1 Prevotellaceae bacterium
TCTTTTTCCACTTCGAGCATCTCTTTTGCCGATTCGATATTTCCCGAAATATTTTCGTATTTCGTTGCAGCCTCCACAACGGGTTCGAGTTCCCTGTATTCCCTGTTAAGAGTTATGAATCTTTTAATATCCGCAATGACTTCCGGGTCGGTTATTTGCTGTTCCACTTCTTCAAATCTGATTTTTATCCCCTTAAGTTTATCCAAAAGCTTATTTTCGCTCATAAAATCCCTGTTATCTTACTTGTTACTGTTATTAAATAAAGCGCAAAAGTATAAATAATGTGATTAATGTGCGAAAAAAGAACGCAAAAATATTCAAAGACAAAGAAATTCCCGTGTATGAGGTTTCTTATGACAGGAAATACGGCGTCTCGGCAGAAAGACACCCAAATGGCGTCTCGGCAGAGAGATATCCAAACCGGGCGTCTACACGTGCTGTGCGTAATTTATCCGGATTTTAAAAATATTATCTACATTTGTACCCGTATTTAAAAAATTCTATACAATGAAAAGATTTTTATTTGCAGTTATTTGTGTTGTTTTATCGGCGTCGTGCAATGATGAGATAGATTTGGCGGGCAGAGGCGGAACATACGAATTCCTTGAAAGCAATTTCTCGGGAATCAGCGTGCAGGACGGATTCGAACTGTATCTTATTAGCGGTAATTCTACGTCTACCGTAAAAGATACGGTCAAAATTGAATCGGACGAAAATGTTATAAACCATATAAAATACGAAATCAAAAACGGTATTTTATATTTTTATAAAGAACAGGGGATAGAATTTCCGAGCGAAGTGTCGGTTAAAATATCCGTGACAAAAGATTCGATTGACGCCTTAATTGTTTCATCGTCCAAAGTACAGATAGTCGATACTCTCAGAACGAACGGGATACGTCTTGTCTGTCTGGACCGGAGTGTTCTGAAAGGCCAGCTGGAATGTAAGAAAATGCAGTCGGCGGTAAATAATTCAACCGTTGAAATTACAGGCGTTTCCGATACAGTACAGATGAATATCGACAACGGGAGTTCGGTGAAATTGTTTGGTCTGGAATCGAATAATGCCGGGGTCAATGTTTCGGGAGGCAGCTTTGCCGAAATCACTGTCAATAACGAATTTGAGGTTACAGCCAAAGAGAAAAGCGTTCTGCACTACAGGGGAACGGCTGTTATCAGACGTTTAGTATCGGATGATGATTCCAAAATAATAAAAAAGCTTGACTGATGAATTCATTCGGAAGATTTTTTCGTGTTCATATTTTCGGAGAATCGCACGGTAACGGCGTAGGAGTGTGCATAGATGGCTGTCCCGAAGGCATTCCCCTGTCGGCGGACGATTTTGTATCCGACCTTGTCAGAAGAAAAAGTGGAGCGCGCGGGACTACTCCCCGCATAGAAAACGATATGCCGGAGATTCTTAGCGGAATATACAACGGTTATACGACCGGCGCGCCCGTAAGCATACTGTTCAGAAACGAGAATACCCGCTCGTCGGATTACGAACGTTTTACAGCCATGCCCCGCCCGGGTCATGCCGATTTTTCCGGACGCATAAGGTATAACGGATTCAATGACCCGAGAGGCGGAGGACATTTTTCGGGACGTGTTACTCTGGGAATAGTCTCGGCGGGAGTCATAGCAAAAAAAACAGTCTCGCCGGTAAATATCGAAGCCGTTCTCGTGAAAGTCGGCGGAAGTACGGATATACAGAGCAAAATCGAAGAAGTTCTGTCGGAAAACGATTCTGCCGGCGGGCTGATTCACTGCCGGATATCCGGTCTTCGCGCAGGAATCGGCAACCCGTTTTTCGACAGTGTCGAATCTGTTCTGGCTCACATCCTGTTTTCGATACCGGGCGTAAAGGGAGTTGAATTTGGCGCAGGTTTTGCCGCCGCGGAAATGAAGGGAAGCGAACACAACGACCCTTTTATCTCCCCGACAGGCGAGACGCTTACAAATAACGCCGGAGGAATAAACGGCGGAATATCCAACGGAAACGATATAAAAATAAATATCGCTGTGAAACCCACTTCGAGTATTGGAAGAGAACAGCATACCTTTAATTTTGAAACGCGGAAAATGGACGTTCTGAAAGCCGAAGGACGGCATGACGCCTGTATCGCTCTGCGGATTCCGGTGATTGTAGAGGCTGCTGCGGCAATAGCTCTGGCCGATTTGATGTCCGCTAAAAAATAGAAAATGATTGTATCGAAAAACATTACAAAATCTTTTGGCAGCCTGCAAGTGTTGAAAGGCATTGATTTGACCGTAGAAAAGGGAGAAGTGATTTCCATAGTCGGGCCAAGCGGCGCGGGAAAAAGTACTTTTCTGCAAATACTCGGAACTTTGAGCCGCCCCGACAGCGGTGAAATATTGATTGAAGGCGCTCCCGTATTTAATTATGATTCCGACAAAATCGCAGGATTCAGAAACAGACATATCGGTTTCGTTTTTCAGTTCCATCATCTGTTGCCGGAGTTTACGGCCCTGGAAAACGTTTGTATTCCGGGATATATCGCAAAAAAGAACAGGCAGCAGGTTGAAGAGCGCGCTAAGGAACTGCTGTCGTTCCTTAATCTTTCCGACAGACTGACGCACAAACCCGAAGAACTATCGGGCGGGGAACAGCAGCGCGTTGCCGTAGCAAGGGCGCTGATAAACAGTCCCGATATTATTTTAGCCGACGAGCCGTCCGGAAATCTTGACACTCACAACAGAACAGAGCTGCATAAACTGTTTTTCAAACTGAGAGACGAGTTCGGTCAAACAATAATCATTGTAACTCACGATGACAGTTTAGCCGGAATGTCCGACAAAAAACTGACAATGATAGACGGAATGATTCAATGAAACAGTTCAATTTGATTATACCTGTTACGGAATATTCTTCGACGGAGGAACTTGACGAACAGTACGCGGAACTGATAGAATCGGCATACGGGGCCTGCTCAACGTCTTATGCGCCGTTTTCGAAGTTCTGCGCGGGCGCTGCCGTTCTCATGGAAAACGGGGAAATAATAAAGGGTAGCAATCAGGAGAATGCGGCTTATCCTTCGGGACTGTGCGCCGAAAGAGTGGCCATGTTTTACGCCGGTTCACTTTATCCGGATATTCCGGTAGCAGCAATCGCAATAGCCGCATCCGTTTCGGGTATCCCCTGTAAAGAACCGGTATATCCCTGCGGTTCATGCTGTCAGGCGTTGCTGCAAAGCGAGCGGCGTTTTCGGAACAATATTCGCGTATTCATGGCCGGCTCGGAAAAAATCCAGACGGTCGAAAGTATAAAA
>JAISPE010000054.1 GCA_031275145.1 Prevotellaceae bacterium
TAATCAAAAATCCCGTAGAGCCCGTAGGGATGAAATATCGGTAGAAAACACGTCCCCCGCCTCCCAAAAATCCCGTATGGATGACATGTCGGTATCGGGAGATTTTCAACAGTTTGAACAAAAAGCGGGATTGGACCGACATGTCATCCCTACGGGATTTTATTCATTCGAAAACAGAACGGTGTTTTTTTATAATATTCGATATTTTTTACACCAGCAGGGACGACACTTTATTAACGGCATGGGCGACATGGACTCAGACTACCAATCATACACCCTGAATCAAGTTCAGGGACAAAAATCACAGTTCAGACAGTTGCGGTACGAAACGGTTATTCGCAATGACGACAGGTCGCGGATCGCTATCGTTACATTCTTGCATCAATTATCAATTATTAATTATCTTTGTTCCCTTAAAAATAAGGACAGTTACAATAATCAGTACCGCATATTATTTGACAGTCAAAAGTATGCGGGAATTTTAACAAACAGTGCAAATGTACAAAAGATATTTAATTACTTCGGCATTACCTTACGCAAATGGTCCTGTTCATATCGGGCATTTAGCCGGCGTTTATATTCCTGCCGATATTTATTCGCGTTATCTGCGACTGAAAGGGTGCGAGGTCGTGTTTATAGGCGGATCGGACGAACATGGAGTGCCGATTACCATTAAAGCAAGACGTTTAGGCGTTTCGCCGCAGGATGTCGTCGATAAATATCACAATCTCATGAAAGACTCGTTTCAACGTCTGGGTATAACGTTCGACATCTATTCGAGAACGACTTCCGCCATACATCACGAAACCGCTTCGGCATTTTTCAAAAAACTGTACGACGACGGGAAATTTATTGAACAGACATCGGAACAGTTTTATGATGATGAAGCGCAACAGTTTCTTGCCGACAGGTATATCGTGGGTGTCTGTCCGAAATGCGGTTTTGAACGCGCTTACGGCGACCAGTGCGAATCGTGCGGAGGCGCTCTCAGTCCCAATGAACTGATTAATCCGAAATCGACAATCAGCGGCAGTGCGCCCGTCCTTCGCGAGACACTGCACTGGTATCTGCCTTTGGACCGCTATCAGGACTTTCTGGAAAACTGGATTCTTAACGGTCACAGGGAGTGGAAAACGAATGTGTACGGACAGTGTAAATCCTGGCTGGATCAGGGTTTACAGCCGCGCGCAGTGAGCCGCGACCTTTTCTGGGGAGTGCCTGTTCCGCTCGAAGGCGCTGAGGGTAAAGTGCTGTATGTATGGTTTGACGCCCCGATAGGTTATATCTCCAATACAAAGGAACTCTTACCCGATACATGGGAACGGTGGTGGAAAGACCCCGAGACAAAACTTGTACACTTTATCGGAAAAGACAATATCGTGTTTCACTGCATCGTATTCCCTGCAATGCTGAAAGCGCACGGCGATTTTATTCTGCCCGACAATGTCCCGGCGAACGAATTTCTGAATCTCGAAGGCAAAAAAATTTCTACTACAGAGAACTGGGCTGTCTGGCTGCACGAATATCTCGACGAACTGCCCGGCAAGGAAGACGTATTGCGATATGTTCTCTGTGCAAATGCTCCGGAAACCAAGGATAACGATTTTACATGGAAAGACTTCCAGACACGTAACAACAGTGAATTGGTCGCCATTCTCGGCAATTTTGTCAACAGGGCGATGGTGCTGACTCAAAAATATTTCAGCGGAAAAGTTCCCGCAATCAACGGCCTGACCGATTACGACAGGGAAGTGATCGCCGAAATTCCGGTTATCGGGAAAGAATTTGAAAACAGTATCGAAACATTCAAATTCCGGGAAGCGCTGAAAAAAGCAATGGATTTATCGCGTCTGGGCAACAAATATCTGGCGGATACAGAGCCATGGAAAATCGCCGGAACAGACATGAACAGGGTGTCGACAATCCTGAATATATCGTTGCAGATATGTGCAAATCTTTCTATTATCCTCGAGCCGTTTTTACCGTTTTCGATGAAAAAATTGCGCGCCATGCTGAATATCGATGCGGTCGCGACGGAATGGGATAAATTCGGCAATGTAAATCTTCTGGCCGAAGGACATCAGCTTGCTGCACCATCATTGCTGTTCGAGAAAATCGGCGACGAGACTATCGAAACCCAGATAAACAAGCTGGAGGTTACTAAACGGTCCAATGCTTCCACTGTTTCCGACACTGTCCCTCAAAAGGAAACGGTTCAATTCGACGATTTCGAGAAGACAGATATCCGTATTGTGACCGTCGTTGCCGCCGAACGTGTTCCCAAAACGGATAAATTGCTGAAATTAACTGTCGATACGGGTATCGACACGCGCACCATTGTATCCGGAATTGCGGAATATTACAAACCCGAAGACATAACCGGAAAACAGGTTTGCGTATTAATAAACCTCGCACCGAGAAAAATTAAGGGAATAGAATCTCAGGGAATGATACTCATGGCCAAAGATTCTTCGGGAAAGATGTGTACGCTGCAACCCTCGGAAGCAATGGACAATGGCTCGGTAATCAGTTAAAGGAGTCTTCAATAATAAAGGTATCAATTATGGCATCCCGTTAGGGGTGCATCCCTAACGGGATGCTCTTTGCCATTGATGAGATGCCGGAAAATAAATTCATAATTAATACCTTTATTTATTGAACGCTCCTATGCATGGTACAGTTTTGTGATAATGGGAGATTGCGGTCAAGCCGGGTCAAGCCCGCAATGAAGGCTGACGCCTGCTGTGATTACAGGTCTGGACTGTCGTCATTGCGGGTTTGACCGGACTTGACCCGCAATCCCATATCACAAAACTACATCGTGCGAGGAATAAATATCCGCAGGGCAAAAAAAATTCTGCCCTGCGGATCGATCCTCAAAAGATATTTCCGTTATTATCTAATGTTTACTACGCTGATTATATCGGCAAATACTCCGGCGGCGGTTACGTCGGCTCCGGCGCCGTAACCTTTTATCATCATCGGATATTCTTTATAGCGGTTTGTAGTTATCAGGATGATATTATTACT
>JAISPE010000088.1 GCA_031275145.1 Prevotellaceae bacterium
GCAACTCTCCGGACAACCGAAGTGGATTTCGATACCGGAACGGAAATCGGTTATTTCGAGAATGAAGGCACGATTGTCGATTCGTTCAGAATACTGGAATCGAAAAGAGGTTATTACTATTCCAAAACCAAGGAGTTTGAATTTATCGGACAGGTGCAGTCCGACACGAAAGACTATGTACTGCTGTCGGATTCAATGACGTACAACACCAATACGAAGGTTTTCACTTTCCATTCCAACACTCATATATGGTCTGAAAACGGCTATCTGTCCTGTCACAAAGGCTGGTACGACAGCGATAAAAATATCATGTCCTTTTACAGTAAATCGTACATACTGTCGGACAGACAGGAAATATTCGCAGACAGCATTTACTATGAAAGCAACAGAAAAAAAGGACGCATGTACTCGAATGTACAAATCATCGACACAGTGCAGAAAACAATTGCGTTAGCCGATTTTGCCGATTTCGATATGAATGCCGAAAATTTCCTGATACGTAAAAATCCCTCAATCGTAATGTATGACGGTAACGACTCGGTTTTTATACGTGCAGACACTCTCTATTCGGTAACGCAAACAGTAAAAATACCTGTGTCAAAGAGCGATTCGACACATTTAACATCAGACACTGTTCCGGATTCCGGCGCTCCGGAACGTCTAAGTAAGATCCCGTTGCGGAATAGCGGATTTGCCGCGCCCGGTCCGGATTCCGGCGCTCCGGCACGTTTAAGTAAACCCCCTTTGCGGAATACCGGATTTGCCGCGCCTGATCCGGATTCCATTAATCCGCGTTTAACACCGGACACTGTTCCGGATAAAATCATCTTGCCGGATTCCACATTCGCAACGCCGGTTCAGGATTCCATTGCGCTTTTAATATCGGATACTCTTACGGATAAAATCATCTTGCCGGATTCCGCATTTGCAGCGTCTGTTCCGGATTCCATTACTCCGGCACGTTTAACGCCGGACACTCTTCCGGATATCGCATTCGCAAGGCCTGTTCCGGATTCCATTGCCGCAGACACAACCGGATATGCACCGGATACGACGGAATACGCGGACAGTACGTATAAGGAAATATTTGCCGTAAGAAATGCAAGGCTGTACAGGAGCGATTTTCAGTTGAAAGGTGATTCAATGTATTTTAATACTGTTGATTCTGTCTGGAGAGTATATTATGATCCGATTTTATGGAACGGCAAAAAGATGCAGATAATATCCGATTCCATGAAGTTCTTTATAGTAAACGGGGATTTGGACCATGCCGATTTCAACGGTAACGCGATGGTTGTTGTTCCCGAAGGAAACCCCGACAGTACGGCGTATTTCAACCAGATAAAATCCAGAAACATGAAAGCTCTTCTGAAAAACAGGTCTTTAAATCGCTTTGAAGCAACGGGAAACGTACAGACCATAGCTTTTTCTCTAAATAACTATACGATGAACAAAGCGGAATCTGCATCGTTCAGAATTGATTTCGAATCGGGACGCGCGCGTCGCATAGCCTATTACGAGCAGGTGACAGGCAAAAACGATTCTTTTGTACATATAAGAGAAGACGAAATCAGACTGCCCGGATACAGATGGGAGCCGGATTTGCGCCCTAAATCGGGCGACGAAATTATCAGCAGACTTTTACGCCCGTCGGAAAGAACAGCAAGGGAATCACTGCCAAGACCCTCGTTCCCGATAACAAAACGAATAGACGAAATAGAATCAGGAATTAAAAATTGAAAAATGATAATGAACAAGACAATCATCGAAAAATGGGCGAATATCGTTACGCCATTTTACTATTATGACATCGACCTGTTGAAACAGACTGTCGAAACTGCAAAAAAAGAAGCAGATAAAAGAGGTTATATCCTGCATTACGCAACAAAGGCAAACGCCAGTCCCAAAATACTGAAGATTATTTTTGCCGCAGGATTCGGCGCGGACTGTGTGAGCGGTAACGAAATTCTGCGATCGGTAGAATGTGGCGCAGACCCTGCGCATATTACATTTGCAGGCGTAGGCAAGACAGATACCGAAATCAGTATCGGGCTGGATAACGACATCTTTACGTTCAATTGCGAATCGATTCCCGAAATGGAGAATATCAACCGCATAGCCGAAACGAAAGGAAAAATCGCAAATGTATCGATACGCATCAATCCCGATGTCGATGCACGGACTCACGAATATATTTCAACGGGTAAAAAGGAAAACAAATTCGGAATCAGCGCATGGGACTTCGAAAAGGTAATCGAAAAACTCAAAGCGCTCAGAAATCTGAAACTGATATCCTTGCATTTCCATGTCGGCTCGCAGATAACGGACATGAGTGTCTTCGCGGAAGCCTGCTCGCGAATGAACAGTTTCAATCAGTGGTTTAAAGAACAGGGGTTTGAACTCGAACATATCAACGTTGGCGGCGGACTTGGAATCGATTATCAGACGCCCGACAAAAACCCTGTCCCCGATTTTGCTGCATACTTTGCAATTTTTGAACAGAACCTGAAACTGTATCAGGGTCAAAAACTGCATTTCGAACCCGGACGGTCTATCGTTGCACAGTGCGGCTCGCTGATATCCCGCGTCTTATACGTCAAGGAAGGGAAAACAAAGGATTTTGTCATCGTCGATGCGGGAATGAGCGATCTAATCAGACCCGCGCTGTATCATGCGCATCATCATATCGAAAATCTTTCGTCATACGGCGTCGAAAGAATCTACGATGTGGTGGGCCCGATATGCGAATCGTCTGACTGTTTTGATAAGGATGTGCCTCTGGCCGAAACAAAAAGAGGCGACTTTATCGCCCTGCGTTCGGCCGGCGCTTATGGCGAGGTTATGGCCTCGCAATACAATCTGAGAGCAATACCCGGCGCAGTCTTTTCAGATGAAATTTTTACTGATTAATTTTTAACCGCAAAGAACTTTCGCTCGGCGTAGCGTCTTCGCTACGTCGAAGCTATCCGCGACGGGACCCTAACAGGGTTTCCAACCCTGTTAGGGTTTTCTCGTCGCAATGACGATGGGACGGAAAACAGTTTTCTGCAAAAAAAACTCACAATTCTCACCCGTTTGATGTATAAAAGCAGGTCTCCAGACTTGCAGCAAAGGAGTCTTCAATAAATAAAGGTATCAATTAGGGCATCCCTAACGGGATGCTCTTTGCCCTGACTGCCCTGACCTGCCGGCAGGTAGGCCGTCAGGCAGGCCATTGATGAGATGCCGGAAAATAAATCAATAATTAATTAATACCTTTATTTATTGAACGCTCCAAAGCAGGAACTTTGCTTTTAACCCGAGTCTGGAGACTACGCCGAGCGAAGAGCGAAGGACAACGCCTATGCGCTGTACCGTGCATAGTATAAACGGATAACAGTTGCAATACCCTGCAACCGTTTACATTATTTCCGGCCGTTCGATATTCAATATCGAAAAAAACTGTTGAATTTCATCTTCCGATACTCCCGCTTCGTTTGCTGTTTCGTACTCGTCAAGATGATTGGGAGAAATGTTCAGGTATTTACGGTGAAAATAATCGTATTTTATATACGCAAGCATGTAATGATAAATCCCTTTCGGTTCTATCATGATTGCGGCATTGAGGTATTCCAGTATTTTATCTATGTCGGAACGCTGTGCAACGAATGCTTTTTTTCCCCGCAACAGGCTGACGGCAGCATAGAAAAAAGTCTCCGGATTATCGAAATTGTCTTCCATTGCCTTTTCGAAAGCCGGAATGGCTTTGTCGTACAGTTTCAGTTTCAGGTAACACATTGCAACGGATGTGTTCAGTTCCTGACTGTCCGGATTTTCTGCCAGCGCCTTGCGATATGCTCCCGCATATTTGTTTACCTCCGGAAGAGGCATGGAAAAAACGCTGTTGAATGTGGAAATAATAACGGGACCGCCACAGTATTCGCATTTTGTCTGTCCGGTCGAAACCTGCGCCCCGCAGCCGGGGCAGGCTAAATTAATTACTTTTTGTATCATACGTTTTAAATATTTACTGATTAACGGCGTGTCATATTTTTTAGCATATCAAGTTCTTCTATGGTATTGTTTACAAAACGCTGCATTTTCTTTTCCCAGTCTGCCAGAGCATCTCCGGATGCGAGATTTGTTTCCTCAATAATTTCTTCGCACCTGTCGAGCATGGTCTTTAACTGAGAACAGGCTGTTTCGCTGTTTAATATATTCGGTGTAAGAAACTCGATTTTACCTTTCAGTCTGTCGAGGACAGTACGGTTGTTGGATTCCGTTGCATAACGGATGCCTTTCTCCGCGCAAATTTTTTCGTAACGCGACGCCAGCAGGGTTATTTTTTGCGTGAAGTATTCCAGAGTATATTGCCTGCTGTTCAGAGCGTCAACAGTTTCTTTGTAATTGCTGTCGGTCTGCGCCGTCAATACGGATACGATTATCCATAACAGAGTAAGCACAATGAGCGCTGCCACATAAATTTTTACAGAAAAGAAATACGACAGCGCCAGCGAATACAGCAGCATCAGTCCCGCGCCGACAATAACATAGTACAGCGAATAAATCCCGAAAACGGCAAGAAAGGGCGTGGAAACCGTCCGTATTTTGCGATATAACGAATTGACATATCCAAAAAATATCGCTTCAATCAGTACCGTATAACCCAGATTCAGCCGGAATAAGACTGTACAGTTTTCGGGACGGAACATGAAAAACAGCGTTACCGTCAGTGCAACTGTTATAACCGGCAATATTATACCGGCAATGATATTAATAATTTTATTATTCGACATAAATAGATGAAATTAAGGATTAATAATCGGCGGAGGCGGCGGCGGAACGGCGCCAAACAGAGACTGTAAATCGGCGCAGTTTTCCGCTGTATTCCACTGCGCCATTCCCGTTTTCCAGACGTACGTCTGGCGGGTCAACTGTCCGTTTTGCAACATTTGCTGCAGGGCGGATAAATCATAAGGACCTTGCTGTGCATTGTTTATCAGTACATAATATTGCAATGTAACGGGAGGTTGAGGCGGTACGGGTTGCGCCTGCTGTGCCTGAGGATTCAGGACGTTTGCCATGTTGCCCATTTGCTGGCCGAACATCCCGCCGATACCGAAGCCCATACCCAGTCCCATGCCTGCGCCCATCATCTGACCGGCGCCGCCTTCGTTCTGGGCAGCGCCCTGCATGATATCGAACTGCCGTTCCTGCTGATACGAGTAGCCTTCCATTCGACGTTTGGCTGCTTCCGACTGCGAATCAAGTATTTTTTGAACATTCGGATCTTCCCTGTCGAAATTGACGGACGCCACATCGAAATTCGTTATACGCAATCCGTACTGTGCAAATTCTTCGTTGATAGCGTCGCGTACAAAGTTGGAAACCTCGTCCAGATATGCGCCGATTTCTACCACCGTCACCTTTTGCCGCACTATAAACCTGCTGATGCAGGAAGAGAGTTTTCGTGCAATCAGAGATTTGAACTGCTCGATAATGTCTTCGGTCGTAAAAAGATGAAGCGTACCGACCATCTGCGTTAAAAAAGCGGACGAATCCGTTACCTGAACTCCAAATTCCCCGAACGAACGGACGGGTATGGCTACACTGTAAAGCGGGTCCAGCAGCTCGACCGGCTTGGGCGTGCCGAACTTCAAATTGCGGCGGACAGTCCTGCTGACAAACCATACCTCCGCCGTAAAAGGCGTTTTTCCTCCGAAAGGCAGGTTGATCAGTTTCTGCAGTACGGGAATATTGTTTGCCGACAGGGTTTTCGTGCCGGGGCCGAAAATGTCGCAGACAGCGCCGCCCTTGATAAACACTGCTTCCTGACTCTGATTGACAACCAGCTGTGCAGCAGTGGAAATGTTTTCATAGGGAAACTTCCAGACTAATTCGTCGGCTTCCCCATTGTATTTGATAACGTCTATCAAACCTTTGCGTTCTTCGCCCTGACCGTCATACGTAGATCCGTCAGTGCGTTTTCCAAATATACTCATAATAATTTTACATTTACGTTTTTTGATTTACGATTTACGATTTACGATTTACGATTTACGATTTACGATTTACGATTTATGGCTTACACAGGATGTGATGGACAAATATGCGTGCGTAAGCAAAAATCTAAAATCTAAAATCTAAAATCTAAAATTAACATTTAGGGATAATCTATTCGATACCCGTCTCCCCTGCATGTTTTAGTCAGACGTACATATATTTTGTACAGTCCGACAATAACTCCATATTTACGTAACGCCAAAATTGCATATTCCGAACATGTCGGCATCAGTGTGCACCTGCGACGGATTTCTTCCGGAGCGTAGCGCTGATAAAGTTCTACAGCCGTAATGAGCAACTTCCTCAAACATACTGCAAACGCAATCACGTTACCGCAAAAATAAAACTGCCAGACCGGGGGATAGAGAGAAAACCGGCGAAAAACATCAAGCTCTCTGAACAGAATGCCTGTAATAAAAGCGACTGCAATACCTAAACTTTCTGCCGCCAACAGCCGGATTACGGCTGTCGCAACTGTAGTATCGGGACGATGCAATTTTCGCCGGCAACAATACTCTCTGACTGTCTCCTGTTCGGTCTGGAGCGACATTTTCTCCGGTGAAGAAGAATGTCGCGCCTCGCCTGAACATTTCAAACTGCACATTACCTGTTTTTCTTTTCGCGCAATTTGGCTTTCATGCCCTGTATGGCACGTTCGGTGTATTCGTTCTGTTCCATCGAGCAGAAGAATTTATCGCCGGGAACAACAAGACTGAAACGGTTGCTGTCCACGTTTTCGAGCATCATTTTCTTCTGTTTCGGGTCCCAGTACGGCGATTCTACCGTATCGGAAGATGTGGAGAAGTTTGTAATGTCTTTGTAGAAATACTCTTCCGTCGCTTCTTTCTTGCCGTCTTCGTCCATGTTGAAGGTGTACTGATAAAGGTATACCTGCATGGCGCTGAAGAACAGCCACGAAATCTGATACGCCGAACTGCGCCATTTGCCGTCTTTTCCTCTTTTGGCGTAGCTTTTCTTCGGGTCGAAATAATATCCTTCGAAATGTACCGGATCAATTTCTTTAAGCTCCGATTCATCCAGACCGATTTTAGCCATCGCTTTGGCTTTTGCATTAAAGCTTTTAACTCTGGCGTCCACCATGGCGTCGTAAGCCTCGTCGCTGACTTTTTTCTGCAAACAGCCATCATTGAAAAAATACCTGAGCGCCTGTTTCTGTTCTGCGCTCCTGCCTTTACCGCGCTCTCTTAACTCTTTCGGGTCGGCGCTGAATTTGAAATACAAAACTGCTCCTACTATGAGCAAAACAATAATTAAACCTATCATAAATCTTTAATATTAAATTTGTTGTCCCTACTCCTTATTTTATAAGTCTCATTTCGGGTTATTCAGACTTGATTGTATATTATTTATTTCATCATTTTCAAAATTTCTAACTAATCATTTTAGTTGCCGTTTCCAATGTATTTTGGTTGCCACTTCCAGTGACCGGAGGTCGGACTTCCAGTGACCGGAGGTCGGACTTCCAGTGACCGGAGGTCGGACTTCCAGTGACCGGAGGTCGGACTTCCAGCGACCGGAGGTCGGACTTCCGTAAAGTCTGAGCTGTGATTTTTTTGATTAAAATGATTTTTTTGATTATTCGTCGAATAAAAATCATATCTACCATATCTATCATATCTATCACAGTTCAGACAGTTTAATCGTTCGTACGGCAGGATTTTTTCCGGTTTGTGTGCGGTAAATAAAAACGGGAAAACAAAAAAATATAACAGATAAAGACTCCATAAAAAGAATCCTTCGTTTCTCCAAATATATCTGTTTATTAGTGTGTCTAAGTTGTCTGTTATGCGGTGTGCTGTTCTAAATAAAACACACGTATGCACACTTATGTGACTCGTAACTTGCTGATCTTCTCTCTCTCTCTCTCTCTCTCTCTCTCTCTCTCTCTCTCTCTCTCTCTCTCTCTGCAATAATCGTGCCAAAGTACGTAAATACCCGACTTATCCGGATGTTATGTCCGGAATTTTTGAGGTCGCGATATGAAGCAGAACAATCCATAAAATTACTTTAACGTTCAATTATTAAGAATAATTCATTTTAAAAACGCCGCAAAGATATAATAAATTTTCAATACAAACGAACAAAACATGGGAAAATTTTGTTAGACCGCGTTCGATTCTTTTTGTTCATGATGAAACTGTATTTAAAATACAGCGATTTAAGCAGTGATAATTTTTTTTAAAATGTATGCGGAAAATCCGGCGACAAAACAGTCCCCATCGTCATTGCGAGGAGCGGGAAGCAATCCAGAAATACACGATTTTCTGGATTGCTTCGTCGCGCGCTCCTCGCAATGACGATGAGGCGGGAAAAAGCTTGTTGTAAGGAGATTACAAAAAGCATCATTGTAAATATCCGTTGTAGTGGCAAAAATTTTTTTCTGTTAATTCTGTTAATTCTGAAAATTCTGTCAATTCTGTCAAAAAAAGTAATTCTGTCGGGACAAAAGTCTGTGTTTTTTCTATTTTCCAGCTACTTTTTTTAAATTTTCTTTTATTTTATTAATTTGACTGTTTGATATTTTATTTACAGATCTGGCTACTTTTTCGCAACACATAGAAACAATCCGGAATTTTTGCAGTTATTTTTGTGGAGTAATATAAAAAAAAATATACATGAAAAAAGTGACATTTATAATTATCTGGGTATTTTCGACGCTGTGTTATTATGCCGTCGGACAGACCCAAATCAGAGGTAAAGTCAGCGACATGTCCGGCGAGCCGGTTACCGGGGCGAGCATAATCGTCAAGGGGACGACTGTCGGAGTGACGAGCGATTCGGAAGGCAATTTCAGTTTCAATGTTCCCGAAGGCGCGATTATTCAGGTATCGTGCGTCGGATATGAGACACAGGAACTGCCGGCACAGCCGGAGATGACTGTTACTTTGAAAGATTACAGCGACCTGCTTGACGAAGTTGTTGTAATCGGTTACGGCAGCGTCAAACGGAAAGACGTGACGACAGCCGTATCCACCGTTTCGACAAAAGACATCGACGAGCGTCCCATTGTTTCGGCGGCGCAGGCGATTCAGGGAAAAGCGGCGGGTGTTTCGGTCATACAGCCGAACGGAGCGCCGGGTGGCGAAACTGTCATCCGGGTGAGAGGGGCAACCTCTTTTAACGGCAGCAACGAGCCGCTTTATGTGGTCGACGGAGTGCCGGTCGACAATCTGAATTTTCTGTCGCCAAACGACATTGCGGACATTCAGATTCTCAAGGATGCATCTTCGGCAGCAATCTACGGATCGCGTGCGGCAAACGGCGTAATCATCATCTCCACCAAATCGGGAGGAAAGGGAAACGCCAAAATCGCATTCAGTTCGCAGTTCGGGCTGAACAGGGTCTCGAACATGATTGAGTCGCTGAATGCAGCACAGTACAAGGAGTTGATAGACGAAATCCGGCCCGGAGCAATTCCGTCCGGCGGTTCCGATTTGACGGACTGGTACAAAGAAACGTATACGACAGGAATAACGCAAAACTATCAGCTGTCGGTGTCCGACGGAATCGGGAATTTAAACTATTACCTTTCCGGCGGTTATCTTGACGAAAAAGGTGTGTTGAATGCCGCCTTTTTCAGACGCTACAATTTCCGCGCCAACGTCGACAGTCAGGTTCGGAAATGGCTGCGCGTCAATGCAAACATTTCGTATTCGGACAACTCGAATAATGGCGTCACGACGGGACAGGGGTCGAACCGGGGCGGCATTGTGCTTGCCGTCGTCAATCTGCCGACTGCCGTGCCGGTGATGGACGAATCGACGGGACTGTATAACCGTACATTTTTCGGTCAAAACGTCACCAATCCGGTCGAAGCGCTCGAAAACGGCAGGGACGACCGCGCACGCGAAAACAGGCTGATTGCTTCGGGAAATGTTACCGTTACGTTTATGGAAGGTCTGAATTTCAAATCGTCCTATACCCTTGACAGGCGAAATTACGTGCAGACAGGTTTCAACCCTGTCGTACACGGACCCGACCGCGACGATTACGGCTCGGGATGGGATAACCGTAACATGAACACCGTCGTTACCTTCGACAATGTCCTGACTTTTAACCGGAATATCCGCCTGCACGGTCTGGAGGTAATGCTCGGCTCGTCGTGGACAGATTCGGACTACACAAACAGCTGGATTAACGGCTCGTATTACCGCGACAACAGTATCAAAACCCTGAATGCGGCAAACAAAATCGCATGGGACAACACCGGAAGCGGCGCTTCGCAGTGGGGAATCATGTCGTATTTCGGTCGCGTTGCATACAATTTCGACAGCAAATATCTGCTTACCGCCAATTTGCGCACCGACGGATCGTCAAAACTTCATCCCGACCATCGCTGGGGTGTTTTCCCCTCGTTTTCGGCAGCGTGGAGGATTTCCTCGGAACAGTTTATGAGCGACTTTGACTGGATCAACGACCTGAAACTGCGCGGCGGCTGGGGACAGACAGGCAATCAGTCCGGCGTAGGCGATTACGCTTATCTGATGCGGTACAATATCACACGCCAGCCATGGGCGGAAGCCATGTACAATGCCGGAACGGGAACAGTCGAATATCCGTACGACCGTGCCGTACCGTTAATCTCGCCCGCCAATCTGCGTACAGGCGACCTGACATGGGAGACTACATCGCAAAGCAGTATCGGACTTGATCTGACGGTGTTGAAACGCCGGCTGACCGTTGCCATCGACTGGTATTACAAGTACACCACAGACATGCTGATGTATGTCGATTTGCCCAGCGGAAGCAGTTACGCCACGCAAATCGTGCGTAACGAAGGAGAAATGAGCAACCGGGGATTTGAATTTACGGTAAATTCGCACAACTTCGAGGGAACATTTTCATGGAGTACCGATTTCAATATTTCGTTCAACAGCAACCGTCTCGAAAAGCTGGAATTACAGAAGATTTACTACGATGCCGAGACAACCGACGCTTTCCATCAGACGAAAGTCGTGAGAAACGAGCCGGGACGTTCGCTCGGCGGATTTTACGGATACATCAGCGACGGCGTCGATCCGGAAACCGGCGAACTGAAATACCGCGACATCAATCGGGACGGCAAACTGACCGCAACAGACCGTACATATATCGGCGACCCGAATCCCGATTTCACTTTCGGCTTGACGAATAATCTGTCGTGGAAGAATTTCAACCTTGATATTTTCATTCAGGGATCATACGGGAACGACATTTTCAATGCCTCGAAAGGCGATACGGAAGGCATGTACGATCTTAAAAACCAGTCTACAAATGTGCTGAAGCGCTGGCGTACGCCGGGGCAGGTCACCGACGTCCCGAAAGCGCTGTTCAATCTCCAGCCTTCATCCTATTTTGTTGAGGACGGCAGTTATATCCGTCTGAAAAACATCTCGCTTTCGTATAATTTTAAGGGAGGATTTCTGAAAAAATGGGGGATTACGAGGCTACAGCCTTATTTTACCGCCAACAACCTGATTACCCTGACAAAATATTCGGGAATGGACCCCGAAGTAAACCAGTGGGGAAACAGCGGTCATGTACAGGGTATCGACTGGGGTACATATCCGCACAGCAAATCGTTTGTCTTTGGTATAAATATTGAATTTTAAAATTTTATGATTATGACAACAAGAAATTTTTTAGATAAAACAGTTCAAACACTGAAACGGACAAAATACGTCCTGTTAATCATCTGTTCACTGTGTTACACTCTTTCATGTTCGCTTGACTACAATCCTGTGGACACGTATTCGGATGTGACGGAAGGGACGGAGAGCGGCGCTGCCGACAGCGCAAAGGTTGTTTTTAAGGACAAAGCGGCTGTCGAAAACCAGCGTCAGGTGATTCTCAACAAACTGCGTGACGGGCAGGAACACTGGTATCTCGACATGCTTTTGCTTGCCGACAGTCATGCGGATAACGCTTACGCCGGCTCGCCGAACTCCGAAACCACGCCTTTCGAAGTAAATTCAATCGAAGGCTCGAATACAAATCTTTACAGAGACTGGAACGGACACATGGGAAATGTTGCCGCGGCAAATCTGCTGATCTGTAACATCGACTCGGTGAGCGATCCTGCGCTGACTGCCGCCGAAAAACGGCAGTTCAAAGCGGAAGCGAAGATTTTCCGGGCGATGGTGTATTTCGACATGGTGCGGATCTGGGGAAACGTCCCGCTGGTAACGACCGTTGCCGGAGACATTTTGGCTGAAACAATCGAAGACGTGTATACCGAATATTTCCCGCCGCAGACCGACGAAAAGACGGTATACGAACAGATAGAAAAGGATTTGCTCGAAGCGCTCCCCGATGCACCCGACAGCAATCCGGCAGACAAAACTCTGCTGACAAAATCGGTAGCCCGTGCGCTGCTTGCAAAAGTATACGCCGAAAAGCCGCTGCGCAACTACGACAATGTGATTCGGTACTGCGACGAACTTGCGGCTGACGGGTTCGACCTGATTCCCGATTTCGGCGACCTCTTCGGCGTCGTTCTTGCCGACCCCTCGCTGCCGCCCGGACAGGACAACAGAGCCGTAAACGCAAAGGCGCGAAACACGAAGGAAACAATCCTCGAAGCGCAGTTCTCGCCCGGAAACGCAAACTGGGTGACATGGATGTTCGGACGGCCTCTCGAAGACTGGACTTTCTATTTCGAATGGGCAAAATGGATTACGCCTTCGCGCGACCTGACAAAAGCCTTCAGAAGCGAGCAGGGCGACAAACGTCTGGACGAGTCGGTCGTGTATTATTCATGCGGATGGAATATCTACTATCCTGCCGACAGTTACGCATTTATGTACAAATGCCGTTCGGCGTACAACAGTATCATCAAATTCCGTTTTGCCGACATTTTACTGCTGAAAGCCGAAGCGCTGATTATGAAAGGCGATCTGCAGTCTGCCGCAGCGATAATCAACCGGACACGCAACCGCGCGGGACTTGGCAGTTTACCCGCGTCGGCAACAGCCTCGCAAAAGGCTTTACTCGATGCGTATCTGAAAGAACGCCGTCTGGAACTTGCATTTGAAGGACAGCGCTGGTTCGATCTGGTGCGTCTCGACAAAGTCGAAGAAGTGCTTAACAGTCTCAAAGACGAAGGCCGTCCGGCGCTGATTTATCCCTACGATGCAAACTCGTACAAACTGCCCATTCCGCAGGCTGTTATGGATCAAAATCCCAACCTTGTGCAGAATCCGGGATATTAAACTGATTTTTTGATTTTGGATTTATGATTTACGATT
>JAISPE010000091.1 GCA_031275145.1 Prevotellaceae bacterium
TAAAAAGTTATTAACAAATTCTTAACAAATTCTTAACCTGCATTGCGCATAACCAGCACGTATTTACTCATCAATCTGTGTGAATTTGCTTAATCTGTGTCATGTGCATGCAAAAACCGGAATAAAGAAGTATGGTAATTTTTTGGTGGTAGGGTAGGGTAGGCTGGTGAACGTGCGGGTCCGAGTGAGTTATTTTAAGACTTAATCTTTACATTAATAATTAACTGTAGCATTTGTACGACTGTACAGTTTCTCACGGAATCGACAGGCGTATATTATGAGGGTCCGGCAAATTTTTACATGAAAAAGAGTTTATCGTGCATGTATATTGCCCAATCAGGGAAAAAGTTATACAAAAAGTTTGGGTATAAAAGCAAAAACGGACAGACTTGATGCACGCACTTTATCTTAAACGGGCCTGGAACGGAGTTTACGTGAGTGGAACCCGCCATGCACATCTGTAACGCAGTTGAAGCAGCTGACACGTGAAAGAAGACGGCTACATTCAAAGATGCTACTATGCAATAAACGTAAAATGTTGTCACGCCGGAAGAGTAATGATTACCTGATTAATGACATAGTAATAACAAGTGCCACGTTATAACAATAACATGGCACTTGTCATGCTTATCTATCGTACTCTCCCGATTAACACAAACACATCTTTTATTCCGAAAATTCTTTTATAACTTCCTGGATATATGATTTTCTGACTTCATCTGAAACAGTCGGCACGCTTCCGTAAAACAGTTGTTTACCGGGTTTGATTCCGGTAAAGCCGCAAATAACGCCTTCTGCAATTACTTTCATTGCATCTTGAGCGGTTTGGAAATCTTCGGAAGAAAGTCCCGTAGCGCAAATCATTGAACATGTCAGGTGCGACAGCAACCCGTTTCCGTTCGAGCCTTCGTCGACATACTCGTATGCAAATCCTTCGGACAGAACCCTGTCGATATAACCTTTCATGATAGCCGGCATTCCTCCCCACCAGACAGGAAACACAAATATGATATGCTCTGCCCGTTTGACATATTCCTGCTCTGTGGCGATATCTTCCGGAACTTTATTGTCGGCAAGCGAGGAAAAATCATCGGCGCTTAACACCGGATTAAATCCGATCCCGTATAAATCACGCAATTCTACTTCATTGCCTGCATTTACCAAATGGTCGCACAGGGCTTTTATCAACGAACTGCTGAAGCTTGCAGGATTCGGATGTGCAAAAACTATTAAATATTTCATTGTGCAAAAATTAATTTCTTCGTTGTGAACTTAAAAATATCAGAATATAGTAAATCAGAGTAGCCAGAGAGCCTAAAGCAGCAACAATATAAGTCAGCGCTGCCCATTTAAGCGCGTCTTTAGCAGCCGGTTCTGTTCGTGCGTCTACAATCCGGCTCTGTCCCAACCATGCGACAGCCCTTTGGCTTGCATTGATTTCGACGGGTAAAGTAATGAAACTGAACAGCGTAGTCAGCGAAAACAAAATTATTCCCACGAACAGAAGCTCCGGAAATACCTGTACGGTAAGTATTCCCGCCAACAGTATCCATGAAAGATATTTCGATGAGATGCTTACTACCGGTACTAATTTTGAACGCATTGTCAGCCATGGATAGGCTTTTGCATGCTGCACTGCATGTCCACATTCGTGAGCTGCAACTGCCGCTGCCGCAACGCTTTGACTTGAATACACGCTTCGACTCAGATTTACTGTTTTATTCACTGGATTGTAATGGTCTGTCAGATGTCCTTCTGTCGAAATTACCGAAACATCATAAATACCGTTGTCGCGTAACATTTTTTCTGCTACATCTTTACCGCTCATTCCCGAGCCAAGTCCGATACCGGAATATTTCTTGAATTTATTCTGCAATGTCATACTGACCATATAACTTGCCAGAGCAATTATGCCGAATATTATATAAGCGCCTGCCATACTCTGTTAAATTAATTGTTTACCATTTCAAAATGTTCCTGAACAATAAGTTTTTCGCAATAATAACATTGCATTTCCACAGGGTCGGAAGATACCTGCCGGAACTTCGTGTGGATATTCTCGTGGTTTGTGATACACCTGGGATTAATACATTTAATGATATTTTCCACTATTTCGGGCACTTCGACATTGCGTTTTTCCACAACTTCGTAATCGCGTATAATGTTGAGTTTCGCCATTGGCGCTATCAGAGCGATTCTGTTTACTTCGTCGGAAGTAAAAAATCTGTCTGTCACTTTGATAATCGCTTTTTTGCCCAGCTTTTTACTGTCGAGATTCATGCCGAATGTTATCTGGTTTTCGCAGTTTTGCAATCCTAATATACTGATTACCTTAAATAACACGTTTGAAGGAATCCGGTCTATTACTGTTCCGTTTTTTATTGCATTAACTTTCAATTCTTTTTCCATCATTATGCCTGTTTTTTCCGCTTTCTACAGCAAATTATTTGCCAAACAATTTTATAAACACTATTTCTGCCATTTTGTCATGTTATGTGAATGCAGGATTTTCACGAGTATCGAAAGCGTTATGTAAAACGCTATCGTTATGCTTATTCCTTTCAGTCGCCAGATTGCGATAAACACAACGGCGCTGAATACCAGCAACAGTTGCAAACTGTATTTCTTTGCGAAATCGGGTGTTTTCTTTATCTTCAATGAAAACATGGGTAACTCGCATACCAGCAGGAAACAGAACAGCGGAATAAACGCCGACAGAACATAAAATCCCGTTACGGTGAACAGGTCGAAATACGTTAATCCGCAGAAAAACAGTGAACATGCCGGAGTAGGCAATCCTATAAATCCGGCAGTTTGCCTTTCGTCGATATTGAATTTCGCCAGCCGCAACGCCGAAAATACCGCGATGAAAAAGGCAAAATACGGTGTAAACGCCGGCAACTCAAGCGGTACATGTATTTGCGCAATCGACATGATGTGAAACACAATCGCAGACGGGGCTACTCCGAAACTCACCATATCGGCCAGAGAATCCAGTTGAAGACCCAGTGACGACTGCGCTTTCAGTAAACGGGCGGCGAAACCGTCGAAGAAATCGAATACTACAGCGGCAAAAATGAAATATGTCGCCGTTTCAATATCTCCATTAAGAGCCAGCACGACAGCGATACATCCGCAGAAGAGATTTCCCGAGGTCAGGATATTCGGAATACTGTTTATTATTTTTCGCATCACATTTTTATCTCATAATTATACGTTTGCCGGTTACGGTTTCAGTTATCGTTCAGTAATTTCACGCAATTATATAATCTTACGATTTCTTCAAGAGAGATAAACGGTTTGGAGTTTTCTTTTATTGAGTATATAAAATCCTGCAATTCAAATTGCTCAAGGTCGCCTACTTCCGGTAATCCGGCAAGTCCTTTTATCAGATTACCGGTTATCGCTTTTGTGGGACGAAGCGAATGCCATTCTCTTTTTCTTAAATCTATGTATGCCATACTGCGTTCTGCAACAATTCTGAGATCGTGCTTTTCAAAAAAGCCTACAGGTATGCCGGTGATGGTCGATGTCGCTTTTGTTACAAATTCGAGATTCACAACCTGCATCTCCGTACGTTTGGAAATCAAAGGGTAAAATGACTGGCTCGCTCTTACAACATCCTTGCCCGTAAGCATTATCGACGCCATTATTTCCGGAACAATATCCACTTCCTGACGCTGCTGCAAATACAGGTATTCTCTGGTAAAAAATATGTTCCTTATCATTGGATATTCATCTACAATGTCTTCTATGCCCCAGAAATATATTTTCGGAAATGAAACCTGAGCCATGATTTTCGCTTCAACTGCCAAATCGGATATATATTTTATCTCGGCATTCATCAGCACATCGTAATCTTCTATAAAGATGTGCTTTAATGCTTTGATAGAATCGGAAATGCTTTTTCTGCGTACTTTCCCCAAAAATATAACGGCATCGGCTTCAGCATGTAAATCTTCCAGAGATGAAAATTCCCTGTCGGAATAATCTTCCGGCTTATCGTTGGGAAACCATGCTCCCGAAAACACAACATCTTCATTATGACGCGACAAAACTTTCCTGTAAGCATCAAAATTTTCCGAATTACCTGCAAACGCTATTTTTATTAATTCCATAATACTTTTCTTTTCGATTTCCCGCAAACTTACGCATATTATATGAAATACAAATATTTTTTTGACAATAATCTGATTCTAAGATGAACGGCAGACGCCAACATTCATACATTTTCCGAAAAAAATCACAGTTTGGACAACAATATTAAAAAAGGAACATTCCCTGTAAAAGAGAATGTTCCCCGATATTCAAAATGATAATAATACCCCGTTTATTTTATCAATCAATATCCCGGATTTTGCGGA
>JAISPE010000153.1 GCA_031275145.1 Prevotellaceae bacterium
TCAAATCCGGGTGCAAAAATATGAAATGTTTGTCGAATTTGATTTTTTATCCCTCCCTCTACCCTATTTCCACAGGAGGTGAGAATTGTGAGGGACACGCTGTAATTGTCAATGATCGTGTGTTGCATTGTCGTTCCCGCGTGTTGCAATGTCATTCCCCCGCGTTACATTGTCATTCCCCCGCGTTACATTGTCATTCCCCCGTGTTACATTGTCATTCCCCCGCGTTACATTGTCGTTCCCCCGCGTTACATCGCCATTCCCCCGCGTTACATTGCCGTTCCCCCGCGTTACACCGTCGTTCCCCCGCGTTACAGTGCCGTTCCCCCGCGTTACATTGTCATTCCCCCGGGTTACATTGACTTTCCCCCGCGTTACATTGTCATTCCCCCGCGTTACACTGTCATTCCCCCGCGTTGCACTGCCGTTTCTCAGCCTTGCACTGTCATTTCTGCCGGATTCCGCACATATTCCATATATTTTCGGTACGGGACAAATCAGTAACTTGCAGTTTATTGCATAAAAAATTTTGCAGAATAAAAAAATATATTTATCTTTGCGGCGAATTTGATAGGTATGAAGCGAATATTTTCTATATTATTTAATACGTTAGCCGTTATCACGCTGTTGGTGTCGGTCAGTGTTCCGCATCATCATCATGGGGAGACGGTTTGCATCACTGCGAATCATTGCGAACATGGATGTGGCGATGAGGCGCACGATGACGAGAAATATTCGTCGCATCACCATGACGACAGGGAAACGTCAGACGCCAACTGTGTAGCCAAAGCTTCGTATGTTGTTTCGGATCAAAGCGAGTTAATAAACAAAATCCGTCCTTACGACCAGTATATTCACGACATACATTTTATTCCCGTATTTTTGGGACTTGTTACCCTTTATAATACAACGGGTGCGAAATTTATCTGTCTGACAAAATACCGTTACAGGAAAAAAATCTTTTTCCGCGAACTGGACAGCGTAAACCTCATCAACGGTTTACGCGCTCCCCCGTATTCCATAGCCTGATTTTTTCAGGTCACATTTCACGCGGCGCTACATCGGCGTCTCAATCTCTCATTTATTATTAACAGTCTGATAAGTAACAGAAAAATCAGATTTCACATTATTTAAAATTTAAAATATTATTACAATGAAAAAAGGATATATAATTGGAATAGCTATAATAGCAACAATATTTTTATACAGCTGCAATTCGGGTTCGGACAGGAACGCGCAAAGCTGTAAAGACCATGAACATGTTCATGAAAGCGAAGGTCATGGCGACGAAGATCATGACGAAGATTCCGGCGAAACGGATTCACAAAAGATACATGCCGAAATCGCCGGTTTACAGGTAGAAACCCTTACTCCGGGAAAGTTTACGCAGGTGATAAAAACAGCCGGCCAGATACAGACGCCTCAGGGCGACGAAGTAACCGTTGTTTCTACAACCAATGGAATTGTAAGATTCTCAAACCCGTCTATCAGCGACGGCACGCCCGTACAATCGGGTGAGACGGTAGTTACCGTTTCCGCAAAAAATCTTCAGGAAGGCGATCCCAATACGAAGATAAAAATCGAGTACGAATCGGCTCTGAAAGAGTATAACAGAGCGGAGGAACTTGTTAAAGACAGGATTATATCGGCGAAAGAGTTTGAACAGGTAAAACTGCGCTATCTGACAGCGAAAACAGCTTACGAAGCCCAGTCGTCGCAAATTACGGGCAACGGCAGCGTGAAAATCACCTCCCCGATAAGCGGATATGTGAAAAACAGGTATGTGAATCAGGGGGAATATGTAACCGTCGGACAGCCGATAGTAACGGTCTCGCAAAACAAACGTCTGCAACTGCGTGCGGAAGTATCCGAAAAATATTTCAAAGACTTGAAATCCATTGCCGGAGCGAATTTCAGGCCTGCGTACGACAACACGGTGTACAAACTGTCCGATCTGAACGGCAAGCTGGTATCTTTCGGCAAAACCTCCGGTCAGCAGTCTTTCTATATACCTGTGACGTTTGAGTTTGACAATGTCGGGGATATAATACCGGGCTCGTTTATCGAGGTTTATCTTTTGTCGGCTGCCCGCGAGAATGTTCTCAGCATTCCCGTCTCGGCAGTAACCGAAGAACAGGGACTTTATTTTGTTTATCTGCAAGTTGGCGACGAAGAATACCGTAAACAGGAAATTACTCCCGGTCACGGCGACGGCGAGAGAATTACAGTCCTGTCGGGTCTGAAAGCCGGCGACAGGATTGTTACCGGAGGAGTGTATCAGGTAAAGCTTGCAAGTTCGTCGTCAACGCCCGAAGGCCATACTCACAGTCATTAATCTTCAAACAGGTATGGAATTATGTTAAATAAAATTATACAGTTTTCGTTAAACAACCGTCTGGTAGTATTGGCCGTAGCCGTACTGCTTATGATGGCGGGACTATATACGGCTTCAAATATGGAAGTCGATGTGTTCCCCGATCTTAACGCTCCTACGGTTGTGGTGATGACCGAGGCCAGAGGAATGGCATCCGAAGAAGTCGAACGTCTCGTTACGTTTCCCATAGAGACATCGGTCAACGGAGCGGCAAATGTTCGCAGAGTACGCTCGTCTTCGACTACCGGATTTTCGATTGTCTGGGTGGAATTTAACTGGAATACGGATATTTACCGTGCGCGGCAGATCGTATCCGAAAAAATCTCCGTCATCGGCGACGCTTTGCCGTCGAACGCGGGTAAACCGGTACTCGGTCCGCAGTCGTCAATACTTGGCGAGTTGCTTATCGTCGGTTTGACGGCAGATACGACTTCGTTGCAGGAATTGCGCACTCTCGCCGACTGGACAATCCGCCCGCGTTTACTGACTATGGGCGGCGTCGCTCAGGTGGCCGTCATAGGCGGAGAAATCAAGGAATATCAGATTTTGCTCAATCCCATGAAAATGAAACATTACGGCGTGGGACTGAACGAGGTGACGGATGTTGTCGTCGAAATGAATCAGAACGCTTCGGGCGGAGTGTTATATGAATATGGAAACGAATATATTATCCGCGGAGTCCTCTCGACCGACAAAGTTTCGGAGATAGGCAAGTCCGTTGTCAAGAGTGTTGGCGATGTTCCTGTTCTGCTCGAAAATATCGCCGATATAAAAATCGGCAATAAGGCGCCCAAGCTGGGACTTGCTTCAAACCGCGAGAAACCCGCCGTGCTGATGACCGTGAACAAGCAAATGAATACAAGTACAATAGAACTGACTCAAAAGCTGGAACAGTCGCTTGCCGAGTTGCAGAAGACACTGCCCGCCGACGTCAAAATCAGTACCGACATTTTCAGGCAGGCGCGTTTCATCGAGAGTTCGATAAACAACGTGCAGAAAGCGCTGTACGAAGGAGGTATTTTTGTAGCTATCATACTGTTTATCTTCCTTATGAATGTGAGGACCACGATAATATCTCTGGTAACTATCCCCCTGTCCCTGTTAGTGTCCATTCTGGCGCTTAAAATAATGGGACTGACCATTAACACAATGAGTCTTGGCGGTATGGCGATTGCTATCGGCTCGCTTGTAGACGACGCCATTGTCGATGTGGAAAATGTGTTCAAACGTCTTCGCGAAAACAGGCTCAAACCCGAAGACGAACGGAAAAATCCTGTCAAAGTGATATTTGAAGCCTCGAAAGAAGTCCGTATGCCGATACTTAATTCTACGCTTATTATTATCGCGAGTTTTGTACCCCTGTTTTTCCTGTCGGGAATGGAAGGTAAAATGCTTGCTCCTCTGGGCGTAGCTTTTATCGTTGCCCTGTTTGCTTCCACTGCTGTCGCTCTGACGCTGACACCGGTGTTGTGCAGCTATTTGCTTGTCAAATCGAAGGTTAAAAACGGGAAAACCGAGAAAGAGCCGTATCTGGTCATGATGCTGAAGAAAATATACGGGGCGGTACTGCGCAAAGTTCTTAATCACAAAATCGCTGTACTGTCGCTGATTGCCGGGCTTCTGGTATTGACCGTTGTGGCCTTTTCGTCGCTGGGTCGCAGTTTTCTTCCATCGTTCAACGAAGGCTCGTTTACCGTCAATGTTAGCACATTTCCCGGTATTTCGCTCGAAGAATCGAACAAAATCGGGAAAATGGCCGACAGTATCCTGCTGTCAATCCCCGAAATCCGGACAACAGGCCGCAAAACAGGCCGTGCCGAACTCGACGAACATGCTATCGGCGTCAATACTTCGGAAATAGAAGCTCCCTTTGTTTTCGGTGAACGTTCCAAAGACGAGATCATCGCCGATATTCGCGGGAAACTGAAAGCCCTGCCCGGCGTAAATATCGAAATCGGACAGCCCATTTCGCACCGTATCGACCACATGATTTCGGGTACGAAATCGAATATCGCTATCAAACTTTTCGGCAGCGACCTGAACAGAATGTTCGCCACAGGCAACGAGATTAAAGCTGCTATACAGGATATCGAGGGCATTGCCGACCTGAACGTGGAACAGCAGATAGAACGGCCACAGCTGAAAATCAAACCGAAGCGCGAACTGCTCGCAAAATACGGTATTACCCTATCGCAGTTTGCCGATATTGTGAACGTTATGCTTGGCGGCGAAGCTGTTTCGCAGGTGTATGAGGATAACAAGGCTTTCGACCTCACTTTGAAGGCGAACGACGAAAGCCGCAGTACGGTCGCCGAAATCAAAAACCTGACAGTCGAGGCCAACGGACGGCAGATTCCTCTGGAGAATATTGCTGAAATAACATCATCGACAGGCCCCAACACAATCAACCGCGAAAATGTTGTCCGTAAAATCGTGATTTCGGCCAACGTCGCCGGCAGGGATTTGCGCGGTGTTGTCAATGATATTCGCGAAAGGGTAGAGGCAAAGATCGTTCTGCCCGAAGGCTATCATATCGAATACGGCGGACAGTTCGAGAGCGAGCAGGCTGCATCGCGCATATTGCTGATTGCTTCCATCTTTTCCATTCTGGTGATATTTCTGCTGCTGTTCAACGAATTTAAGAGCGTGACCCAGTCGGCCGTTCTGCTTTTCAATCTGCCTCTGGCGCTTATCGGCGGGGTTTTCAGCATATATTTCACGGGAGGGATACTCAGCATTCCGGCAATTATCGGTTTTATTTCGCTGTTCGGGATAGCCACACGTAACGGGATGCTGCTGGTGGACAGCTATAATCATCTGAGAAACTCCGGACTGTCGGTCATGGAGAGTGTGATGAAAGGCTCGATAGACAGACTCAATCCTATCCTGATGACTGCCCTGACGTCTGCTCTGGCTCTGATTCCGCTTGCGCTGAACGGCGACCTGCCCGGAAATGAAATCCAGAGCCCTATGGCGAAAGTCCTGCTCGGCGGTCTGTTAAGTTCTACCCTGCTGAACGGGTTTATCGTTCCCGTAATGTATATATTGATAAATAAAAAACAAACAGTTAATAAAGAATAGAATATGAAGAATTTATTATTAATGGTAATAGCTGTGATGACGGGCGTTTCCGCATTTGCCCAAAGCAGTATCGACGATGTATTGGCATCTGTCGAACAGAATAATACAGCCCTCAAAGCGCTGAAAGCGGATATCGAAGCGCAAAAACTTGAGAACAGAACAGGGATTTATCTTCCCAATCCCGAAGTGGAGTTTAACTATCTCTGGGGTAATCCCAACAATATAGGAAACCGGAATGATATAAGTGTCCGCCAGACTTTTGACTTCGCAACCGTTACGGGAATGAAAAGGAAGATGTCCGACAGGCGGAACGGTCTGCTCGAACTGCAATACAAGGCGGAAAGGCTTGATGTCCTGCGCCGGACAAAACAGTACTGTCTTAGTTTGATATATTACAACGCCCTGAAACGGGAACTCGACCTGCGTCTGGAACATGCCGAAACTCTCGCCGGCGGATATAAAAACAGACTGGACAACGGCGATGCAAATATTCTGGAATATAACAAAGTCCGTCTGAATCTGGCTACGGTAAAAGGCGAAATGGCAAACGTGGAAATCGAACGGAAATCCATACTGTCGGAACTGAAACGGCTTAACGGCGGTGTGGATGTGTCGGTAAACGAGAGTGAATATCAGGCCGCCGTTTTGCCCGATAACTTCGACGGGTGGTTTGCTCTGGCCGAACAGAAAAATCCTGTGCTGGAATATGTGAAACAGGAGGTCGAAATAGCTAAAAATCAGGTTTCGCTGAACAGGGCAATGTCGTTGCCGAACATATCGGCCGGGTTTATGCGCGAGAAGGTCGTCGGAGAGGCTTATCAGGGTATTTCCGTGGGTATTTCGATTCCTCTCATGGAGAATAAAAACAGGGTGAAACAGGCAAAAGCAGCCGTCAGGGCAACCGAGGCAAAACAGACCGACAGTAAGGTGCAGTTCTGCGAATATCTGAAAAACCTGTACGAAAGGGCTAAGGGATTGCAGGTAACCGCCAATGAATACAGAGAGTCCCTGTCATCCCTGAACAGCGCCGGCCTGCTGAAAAAGGCTCTCGATGCCGGCGAAATATCCCTGCTTGACTATATCGTGGAAATCGGCCTGTACTACAATGCCGTCAATCTCAAGCTGGAAGCCGAACGCCAATTCCAGGAAGCGTTCGCAGAATTAATGGCAACCGTGACGATATAAAACGCACTTCGTCATGCCGACAATTTGAAAATTTAATGTTTATATATTTAAAAAGAGACTGTCTATATATGGCAGTCTCTTTTGCTTATACTTCCAAGGGTCTAAACTTATGACTGATATGCGACGAAACAATCCGCGAAATATTTCGGATTGCTTCCGGTTGTGGATGTACCCCGCAGGTACTCTTGCCGTCCTTTGCCGTAAGCTTTAGCATCCCTTAGGAGCCATCAACGAATAAATACATCATGTATTAATGTTAAAGTATTATTATTCACGATTGTAGTATTTATTTTGATGCATTTATTTATTGATAACGCCTAAGAGGGGCAGCGACTTAACATTTTTCATGTACCGTTTGAGTGTTCTGTTCGGGTAGAAACCTACAAGGACGTACACGGACTTTTGCGGATGTCCCATTTTTTCTACTTTTGTCTTACGAAATTTCATTGTTATTTTTTTATAGCGTAAAAATAGGTGAAATTTTCGAATCTTGCAAAGCGTTCGTTAATCTACTTATTAACAACGCTTTGTTTTATGATATATAGAAAATACATACGAATTTAAGGGATTTACAAAATCGTAACTACTCAGGTACTATTCGTAATTTGAATATTAGCCAGACATTTCAAAGGCAGGAACACATCCTGCCCATTTTTGATAGCAGTATCAATAATCGAGCGAATCCTTGCAAATCTATCAGCGCCTTTTCCTTCCGGATTACGGAACTGACCTGAGACTTTCGTTTTGACTTTGACATTTCGAATTGCTCTTTCCGAGCCGTTATTATCCGGCGGGACATTTGGATATATAAGGAAAGTAAAGATACTTTGCCTGTGTTTTTTAACCGGTTGATAAAAGCCTGTTCTTTTCGATGAAACCCTGAAATATCTGCTGCCAGCAATTCGTCCAGTTCACTGTTCAGTTTAGCCACTTCTTCCGGCGGATTTTGGTAATCTTCGGCAAGCATGGTTCGTTTCAAAGCTATCGCACGGTATATTAATTCCTTCATCTTTACACTCCATGTATCCTGTAAACTCTTCTCGAAATTCAACAGTTCCCGCAATAAATGCGCTGTACATAACTGATGAGCCTTTGCCTTTGCTTTTAACTGTGATGCCCGGCAGTCACTCACATAAAATGAGTGTAAAAATCCCGCAGGAAAATATTCTTCCATAACCTTGTACCCTCTGCTTGTGAAGGATACTATAAATGTCAGAATACTGTTTTGCCATACATGAAACCAGTGTTTTTTGCCGTTTACACGACAGTCTGTTTCATCCGGACCGATTACTTCGCTTTGGATTATCCGTTCCCGAATAGCCTGATATGCTACTTCCGATTTTTGACTCATTTCTTCGGGTATGCTGTCTATACTGCCTTCCGAAAGGGATAAGGAAAACGTGTCTTTAAAGAACCTGACTATACGTTTATATGGCAAATACCGATATATTGACATGTAGCTAACTGTACTCTTTACATTTGGACAATATTGAATTCGAGCATTGACACCTGCCGGATAATGACCGGTATTGAAGCTCCCGCAGGAAAGGCAAATTTTGTGATGGAAACGATGTTCTGTGTATTCCGGTTTTACAGGCGGGATATCTACTGCCTGACGACGGGTATGACCACTTTCAATTACGTCTTCCAAAGAACATCCACATGTACAGCGTTCCGGAAAATGATCTGTTATTGTGTCGGGTGTCGAACTCATGGACAATGTGTGACCGGGATGACCTTTCTGACCACCGGAAGGCTTGCCGCTATTTTTGCGCAGACTCTGTACATTACTCCGATGTATATCATGCGACGGTGCTGTGGAACTCGTTTTACTGTTGCGTCCGTTTTTTAACAGTTCTATCTCGCCTCGCAACTGACGAACTAATTCTTGCAAGTCTTTCTGTTCCGATATTAATTGTTCATATTCCGAACGTCGTATGTGTATCATTTCTTCCACGGCCCAAAGGTAAATATTTTTTCCTTATCAAGCATTTTCCATTTGAAAATTTCCCTTTTTTTGAAGTACATGAGTAGTTACAAATTTTTTTTAATTTTTACGCTTCGCTACTTTATAAGGTGTGCTAACGCACGTTTGTTTAACTTGCTCACTTGCGTTCGCAAGGCTACGCATCTCTATAATATGTAGTTACGTACATTTATTTTTTTGGTTTTTTGTTGTATGGATTTACAGTATCAGATTTTTCGCATATCCATTGCGTGCAGACATATTTAATGTTGTTATGTATGTCTGTGTTGTTGCTATACTGCTGTGTCCAAGATTTTCGCTCAGATGTGAGAGAGGCGCGCCGCTGTTGTTCATAACAGTTGAGTATGTGTGCCGTGCAACGTAACACGTTACATTCTGTTTAATACCCAATTCCTTCGCTATTTTTTTCATTTGCGTGTTTGTTCTGTTTTTAACGCCGTCACATATATTATTTTTCTGTTCCGGTGTTTCTGTACCTGTCAGATAGTTGAATATATAACTGTCTTTCGAGTAGTCAGGATTCCCCCATTTTTCGATAATCGCCTGCATTTGAGGAAGGATAACAGCAATAACCGGCTTTTGATTGTGTGCTGTGGTTTTCGTTTTTGACCGGTAAAATTGAATTGTATAACAGTCATCAACTTTTATTATGTTACTGTATTTCAATTGTAGCATGTCCACAAAATTAATCCCGTTGCAGTAGTACGAAAACAGCCATAAATCCCGATACCTTTCCGTTGTTTTTGCCGTTCGCGGGTTTTTATCGACGTATTCCCCTATCCTTTTAGCATCCTCCCTGCTCAGTGCCTCCTTGCTGTCAATCGAAAACGGTATCCGGTATTTGCCCACACCGAAAAGATTTTCCTTAACATAACCGTTTTTTCGTGCTTCATTCATAACCGTACGGATTGACTTCATTCGGATGCTTACCGTTGCGGTTTTAAACTTCCTTTCCTCAACCAAATATTTTTCATAGTTTCTTAGCCACTCAACCGTTATTTCCGAAAATTTTATCTTTTGTTCAGAATATTTTTCGAGTGTTCTTAATGCATCTGTGAAAATATCACGTGTGCCAATCCGGCCTGTTCGTTTAACTCTTTTATCCGTGCCTCCAAAGCATCGTTTATATTTTCATTACTTCCCGTCTTAATCCTTTTATTTAAAAGGTCAAAAGAAAAATCGCCGCTGCCGGTTATTTCCGTAACATGCGTATAGATTTTTTTATACCACGCAAACAAATCATTTTTTATTGCGCTCAGACTGTCATCCTTTGTGTTTTTTACGAGTCTGTTCCATTCCTGAACTGTAACGTTTTGATTTGTGCCTATGTACCTTGTTACTCTCCCGTAATACACGCCAATTTTAACCGGATATTTTCATAATCAATGTTTTATTAAAAAAAAATATTAATTTTTACAGATGCAAAGGTAACTGTTTTTTTTTATTAATTGCAAACAAAAATTTTCACATTACAAAAATCATTGGAAACAGGTTCTGGAAAAAGGCTCATACTAACGGCATTTTAAGCAATAGACAGTACAAACAGTTTGCAAGCGAAATAGCCGTTTTGGTAACAAACCATTCCTGAATACACGAAAAAGTTATTTGTTTTATTTTGTTGATGTGGCAGCTTTCCAGAGTATTTATGCGGAAGTGGAAAATTTAACACCTTTCTATGTGGAGGGGGGTAGGGGGGAGAGGTAAAAAAGTAAAAATATGGAAAAAGACAATCTATGCAGTAACCTGGGAACGACGTGCAAAATGACTGACCGAAACAGTATAGAAAATCTAACAGACCGGACAAATCACAAAAATCAAACAAATCACAAAAATCACAGTTCAGACAGCAGGATTAAACAGTTCATATTTTTACTCTTCATTTTATGTTTATTCATCACAAATCAAATAACGGCACAAGCAGTGCAAACCTGGACAACAGGTGGTTGCACAGCGACGCTTACAGGAACTTCCCCTAATTATACTCTTACCATTGCCCCCACTCCCCCTGCCGCTACCGGCGCTATGGCGGATTATACTTCCAGTTCTACTATGCCATGGTATTCCTATCAAAGCAATATTAAAACCCTGATCATAGAAGAGGGAGTAACAAGAATTGGAACTTATGCTTTTTACAGTTGCAATTATTTAACAGGCTCATTAACAATTCACAATTCGGTTACTTTTATTGGAAACGCTGCTTTTATGTATTGTGCTGGTATAACATCATTAACAATTCCCGCGTCGGTTACTTCTTATGGATATGATATTCTTGACTATTGCAGCGGCTTAACAGAAATACATGTATCCTGGACTGATCCGCCTTATGTTGGTTATCAAGCGGGACTCCCGGTTAGTACTATTCTTTTGTATATTCCCTGTGGAAGCATGGCGACATATCGACATGCCGATGATGGAGACGGGTGGAATTTTTTCGACTATATAATAGAGGAAACTGCCACAGCCAGCGACATAAACGTCACAGGCAGTACAAGCATCTGTCCTGGAGCAACGGCAAGTCTTACGGCAAGCAGCAACATTCAGGATTTGACATATAAGTGGTATGAATCAGCATCAGCGACAGCCACTCTGCTATATACCGGCGCAACATACACTCCCACTCCGACTTCTACAACAACTTATTATGTTGCCGCATCATCGGGAATATACTGCGAAAATGCCGCAGACGACCGGAAAGCGGTAACGGTAACGGTCGAACCGAAGCTGAATTCTTCATCATCGAAGTTGGCATGTTCTGGAGTGCCGTTTACCTATACGGCAACGAGTGCAACCTCCGGAACGACATTCTGCTAGCAGTATCGGGCATATCGAACCCCGACGGAAGCGGCAATTCGGCGTCAGTAAACGAAACACTGATCAACACAACGACAAATACGGTATATGTAACTTATGTCTTTACGCTCACGGCAAACGGCTGTACGAATATTCAGAATGTATCGATACCAGTATACCCGACGCCGACGCTGAGTTCCTCATTAACGTCGTCGATATGTTCGGGAACGGCATTCAGTTATAAGGCAACGAGCGCAACATCGGGAACAGCATTCAGCTGGACACGTGCAGCAGTACAGGGCATATCGAACCCCGCCGGAAGCGGCAATTCGGCGACAGTAAACGAAACGCTAACCAACACAACGGCAAGTCCGGTAAATGTAACTTATGTTTTTACGCTCAGGGGAATAACCGGCTGTACAAATATGCAGAATGTAACGGTAACGGTGAATCCTTTGCCTGCCGAGCCGATAGGGAGCGATGTAGTGACATGTTACGACGGCGCTCCGCATACGGGCAGCGCAACGGTCGGCACGAATGAAACGGTTGTCTGGTACACCGAGGCTACCGGCGGAACACCAACAACTGCGCCAAGCCGGACCGCCGTCGGGTCGGTGACAGTGTACACCGCAGCAAAAAATACGGTGACAGACTGCGAAAGCGCTACCCGCACAGCTGTAACGGTGACGGTAAGGGACAAACCTTTTACGGGAACGGTATCCGGCGAAAAAGCGGTATGCGGCGACAGTGTGTAACGCTAATGCCGACAGTGCCGGGCGGTACGTGGAAAAGCGAAGATGAGAGCAAAGCAACGGTAGA
>JAISPE010000231.1 GCA_031275145.1 Prevotellaceae bacterium
GACATGTCATCCCTACGGGATTCAGTGGAGGCGGGAACGTGTTTTCTACCGGCATATCATCCCTACGGGATTTCAGACAGTTATGTCAGACGATTATTGTCTGAACCGCTGATTTCTGTGATTGATATGATTGGTGTGATTGGTATTATCAGTGTCCTGTCTGCGTCTGGTCGTCATTGCGAGGAGCGCAGCGACGAAGCAATCCAGAATTTCCTCAGACGATCATTGTCTGAACCGCTGATTTTTGTGATTGATATGATTAACATGATTGGTATAATATAAAGAAATAGTATAAATAAACAATATAAAAATATAAAAAAATGGAATTAGTATTACATAGAAGATATTTAGGTAAAGAGTATACGGTAGGTTCTCTTTATTTTCACCTCTCCCCTAACCCCTCCCCACAGGGGAGGGGGCTGGACTCCTCAATATCTCCACAGGGGAGGGGGACAGGTTCGCAACTCCCATGGGTGGGATGTCAAAAATATCGAATATTATGAAAAAAACACCGTTCTGTGATATTTTTTTAATACAGGCGGAAAAAATTTACGGATGTATATATATATATATATATTAATAGACGGCATTTACAAAAAAACGCCATTACAGGAGTGCCGCGACGAAGACTCGGAAAACAGTTTTCTGCAAAAAAAATCACAATTCTCACCCGTTTGATGTATAATTCGACGAAGTCAATTTTTAAACCACTTTCCTTATGGGGGAGAGGGAGAGGTTTATTCCTTACGTTGTGTTCAAAATGATATGTTATAAATATCAAAAAAGCATGTTCTGTTTCTGTTTATGAGGGAAGGAAGATGTCCGGTTTTGCATTCTTTTTTGCTTTTGACATAAATGTTTGTTAATCCATTAAAAAGTCATACCTTTGCCGGACAAAATAAAAATGTAATGTCTATGGAAAGGAAGTGGATAATGAAGCAGAAAGGCGAGTCTGAAAAAGTGCGGCATCTGGCGGATGAGCTGTCAATCGACACGGTATTAGCGAATTTACTCGTACAGCGAGGCGTATATACTTTTCAGGATGCCCGTGCCTTTTTTCGTCCGAGACTGGAAGATCTTCACGACCCTTTTCTTATGAAAGATATGGATATTGCTGTGAACAGGATCAACAATGCAATCAAGGAAAATGAGAAAATCATGGTTTACGGGGATTATGATGTCGATGGAACTACGGCAGTATCATTGATATATCTCTTTTTAAGAAAATATTACAAAAAAGTATTCTTCTATATTCCCGACCGTTACAGCGAAGGTTACGGGATATCGTACAAAAGTATTGACCATGCAAAGGACAAGGGCGCTTCGCTTGTGATTGCTCTGGATTGCGGAATCAAGGCAAACGACAAAATTTCGTACGCCAGATCGGCAGGTATCGATTTCATTATTTGCGACCATCACTTGCCGGGCGATAAAATCCCCGATGCGGTGGCTGTTCTCGACCCCAAACGCAGCGATTGCAGCTATCCTTTTTCGGAATTGTCGGGCTGCGGTGTAGGATTCAAGATGTTGCAGGCTTTTTGTATGGTCAATAATATTGACTGTTCCGAGCTGTATCCTTATCTGGATTTGCTGGCGGTGAGCATTGCATCGGATATTGTTCCCGTCACCGGCGAAAACCGTATCCTTGCATTTTACGGGCTGAAACAGTTGAACGAAAACCCGCGCAGAGGGTTTAAGGCGATACTGAAAACATCGGGACTCGAAGGCCAGAAAGTAACCATCGACGATGTTGTATTTAAAATCGGTCCGCGAATTAATGCCGCCGGACGGATGGAATCGGGAAAAGCAGCTGTAGAACTGCTTACATCCGAGTCGGATGCAATCGCCAATTCGTTCAGCAAAACAATAAATACGCATAACAACGACCGCAAATCCGTCGATCGCCAAATTACCATGGAAGCCATAAACATGCTGGAAAACAGCGATAGGGAAGCCATGTCGAAAGCGACCGTACTCTATAATCCCTCATGGCACAAGGGCGTGATAGGGATTGTCGCATCGAGGCTGATAGAATCGTACTATAAACCCACTGTTATACTCACAAAGTCAAACGGATATATCACAGGGTCGGCACGCAGTATTCCCGGATTTGATTTGTATCAGGCAGTGGAACGCTGTTCCGACCTGCTCGAAAGCTTTGGAGGACACATGTATGCCGCAGGTCTGACAATGAAAGAATCCAGTCTGGAACGGTTTAAAGAACGGTTCAAACAAATTGCCGAAGAAATTGTTACGGATGACATGATGATTCCTCGAATAGAGATAGACGATTATTTGGATTTTAAACAGATAACACCGAAATTTTTCCGTATCCTGAAGCAGTTTCAGCCTTTCGGTCCTGAAAATATGTCTCCCGTATTTGTTACAAAAAATGTGTACGACAACGGCAACGGATGCACTGTGGGACAGGACGGCGACCATCTGCGTCTGGAACTGATTCAGGAAAATGAGACATACCGGCATATTCCGGCTATAGCATTCAATCAGTCGGAACATTTCGAGCATCTTAACGGCGGAAATCCTGTCGACGCCTGTTATTCGATTGCCGAAAACTATTACAGGGGAATAGCGAATATTCAGTTGCAGATTAAAGATATAAAAGACAGGGAAATTATTCCGTAAATAGATTTAAAATTGTTTAGAATAAGAACATATTTGAGTACCGTATTTTTGTGTACCGCTTTTCTGACAAATGCACAGGACCCGTATTTGTCGATAAAACCGGCTATGCCACTGTTTTTTAACCCGGCATACGCCGGCAACGAATATTATACGCGGGCTACGCTGAATTACAGAAATCATTATCCGGCCTCCGGTACGGCTTTTGCCACTTACAGCGCTTCGTTTGACAAGTATATCGACCGGTTTAACAGCGGAATAGGTGTCATTTTGATGAGCGACCAGCTTGGAAGCAAATCGTATTCGTACACTTCGGCGGGCTTGGTCTATTCATACAGGATAGCTGCCGGACAGTCAGGCTATATCAAAACCGGTTTGATGGCAAATCTGTATTATGGCGTCAATAATCCCAACGATTTGTCGTTTCCCGATATGATTAATCCCGATGGCACGGTTGAGCCGAATCAGTTTACTTACGAAAAACAGTCGGCTTTCGGCGCTGACTTCGGATTCGGAGCTTTGTTTAATTCCGATTACTTCGAAACCGGCGCTGCCGTATATCACTTGGGAAAAGAGAACAAGACCGTTTACTGGTCGCGACCGTTGAGGGTTTACGCTCATGCGGAATGGCAAATACCCGTACTCGGCGGGGCAAAATATATGCCTTCGAGAGGATTAACACGTTATCTGGAAAATTCTACTCTGAAACCCTCTGTGTTTTTCATTCGTCAGGCAGAAGTAACACTGTTTGGAGCGGGAGCGCTTTACAATTTCCTGAACTTCAATCTTGGACTGTACAGCCGTCAAAACTTCAAACTTAATTCGTTCACTGCCTCCTTTCATATCGGATATATCTCGGACATAATGGACGTTCATTATATTTTCGACCTGAGTTTTACGGGCAAAAGCTTTCGGGGACTTGCAACCTCTTCACACGAAGTCGGTTTAGTGTTTAAATTTGCAACAGGCAAAGAATGAAACCACCCTTTTTTTGACATAATTAACATAATTTTCAAAATTTACAAAACGACTGTTATGCCGTAACTCTTCCAAAATCTGTTATTAATTATGCAGATTCTGTTAACTATTTCAAAAAAGGGAATCTTGTATCTCCGAACAATTGCCTGAAAATAAAAAGACCTGACAGTTTATAGTCTGTCAGGTCTTTTTAGATCGTATTAAAGTTATGAGTGATGAGCGGCTGACGCAAGATGTGATAATAAACAGTTTTGCGCCAGCCGCTCATCTCTCATCTCTCATAATTCATAACTCTAATACGCTTTTTTGTCGCCTGTTATCATCGTAAAAACGGTTTTTATCAGAATTTCCACATCTAACAGTACCGACCAGTTTTCGACGTACCAGATATCTTTTCTGATGCGTTCTTCCATCTCTTCCAGCCTGTTCGTCTCGCCACGGAATCC
>JAISPE010000313.1 GCA_031275145.1 Prevotellaceae bacterium
GAAGCGGTACAGTATCTGGAACAGCATTCCTATACCAAAGACGAACTTCTGGCGTATGAGGAGTATCGGGATGCTATCCTCGTTCAGCGCGCTTTTATTGAAGATGCCGAAGAGAAAGGCGAAACGAAAAAACTTATAGAAACGGTTATTGCCGGATATCAAAACGGTTTTTCCATAGAACAGATACAGGTATACTCCAAACTCGACAGAAAACAGATAGAAGAAATACTTAAGTCAAACAATATAAAAAAGTAAAACGGCTACACGTTATCTCCTTTTTTTGACATAATTAACAGAAACTTTAGTTCGACGAAGTCAATTTTCATAATTAACAAAATTTGTAAATTCTGTTAATTATGTCAAAAAAAAGAATTATGTCAAAAAAGGGAATCTGTCAAAAAGGAATTGTGTCGTACACCTCCTGTTTTCAACAGGTCCCCTTATGTAATAAAATTATATTACCTTTGCCGCAAAAAAATGAGTGTTATGTCAAAACAAAAACCGTTGGAAGCGTTTAAAAATGCGCCGAAAGGAGTTAAAATAAGATATGTAATAGCGTCGGTTATATATATACTGTTCATCATCTGGCTGCAAAGTCCCGTATGGCTGATCGGGCTTTTTGTGATTTTCGATTTGTATTTTACGAAACGGGTGAAATGGGCTTTCTGGAAAAAGCGTTATAAGGAAGGCGAAAAGCGAAATGTCTGGCTTGAATGGGTTGATGCATTGATTTTTGCCCTGATAGTGGCCATGATTGTGCGCATTTTCTTTCTGGAAGCGTATGTTATTCCGACTTCGTCTATGGAAAAGTCCATGCTGGTTGGCGATTATCTGTTTGTTAGCAAAGTTGCATACGGTCCGAAAGTACCGAATACTCCGTTATCCCTTCCTCTGATACATAATCAGATTACCTTATTCGGCAACACATTTGAATCCTATTCGGAACTGATAAAACTGCCTCATAAACGCCTTGCCGGTTTGGGAAAAATAAAACGGAACGATGCAGTGGTGTTTAATTTTCCAAACGGGGATACGATAGTGAGAAATCATCCCGAGATTATTGATTATCATCAGATAAAAAACAGCATGGGCGAGAAAAACTTTAACGAATGGCTGAAACGCAACAGATATGAACTCGTAGCCCGTCCTGTCGATAAAAAAGATCATTATGTCAAACGCTGCGTTGCCGTACCGGGTGATTCCCTGCAGGTAAAACACAGTCAATTATATATTAATGGAGAACCGGCGGAAGATTTTCCGGGACAGGAATATTCGTACACTGTGGTTTTGAAGGAAGAATTGAGCGCTAAGGCGCTATCACAGCTGGGATTATCCATGGAAGACATCAGGAATGCGGGAAAGAATCAGAATGTTCGGGGATATTCCAGTCTGGTTTTGACACAGAAAGCGTATGAAGCATTAAAATCGCTGTCGTCGGTCGTTTCAATAACAAGAAACGAATCGAACGGCGATATATGTTTCCCGTTTTCCGACAATTATCCATGGTCGATAGACAATTTCGGCCCGCTCTGGATTCCGAAAAAAGGAGCGACAGTCGGTATCGATACAGTAAACATCTGTTTATATCAGCGTATTATACAGGCATACGAAGGAAATACGCTGGAGATCAAAGACGGGAAAATATACATAAACGGCTCGCAAACCTCGACTTATACCTTTGCAATGGATTACTATTTTATGATGGGCGACAACAGGCACGGGTCGTACGATTCGCGTTCCTGGGGATTTGTTCCCGAAGACCATATTGTCGGAAAACCTTTATTTATATGGTTTTCATCCGATAAGGATAAAAATTTCCCCATGAACATAAGATGGAAAAGAATGTTTAATATTATAAAATAAAAGTTATGAAGATACTTGCATATATTGTTTTATTATCATCCTGTTTCACAGTGTTTAATTTCACTTCTTACGCTCAGCGGAAAGATAATGCGACTGTCAGGAAACTCGTCAGGGAAGGAAATAAAAACTACACAAAATCAGATTATTCGTCGGCAGAAGTTTTATATAAGGATGCTTTGGACGAAAATCCGAGGTCGCCTGTCGCCCGTTTCAATCTTGGAAACAGTTTGTTTAAGCAGGATAAATTTGACGAGGCAATAGAAACTTACGATAAATTGTCGAAAGATGAATCTGTTAACTACAATATCGGTAACGCGTATCTCAAAAAGGAAGAATACGAAAAAGCCATAGATGCATACAAAAACGCCCTGCGTAAAAATCCTTCGGACATGGAAGCCAAGTCTAATTTGGCTTATGCAAAGAAAAAATTGCAGCAACAGCAACAGGATAAAGAGAATAACAGGGATAATCAAAATCAGGACAACAAAGACAGTCAGGATAAAGATAACAAAGACAATAAGGATAATAAAGACAGTCAGGACAAAGACAACAAGGATAATCAGAATAAAGATAACAAAGATAATCAGGATAACAAGGATAATCAGGACAAAGATAAAGACAAAGATAAACAGGACAATAAAGACAGCAAAGATAATAAGGACAGTCAGGATAAAAAAGATAAAGACAAGTCCGACAATTCTAAGGGTCAATCACAAGGCCAGCCCCAAATGTCCAAAGAAGAGGCTAATTATATCTTAAACATGGTCGAGGCAAATGAAAAAAACACTCGGGAAAAAGTTCAAAAATTGAATGTTGAAAAAGCATCCAAAAATCAACCCGAAAAAAACTGGTAAATAAATTAAAAATATAATAAAAATGAATATTCCTGCTAATTTAAAGTATTCTACAGAGCATGAATGGGTGCAGTTAGAGAACGGTGTTGCCGTTATCGGAATCACCGATTATGCTCAAAGTCAGTTAGGCGAAATTGTTTTCGTCGATATTCAACCCGATATCGAAGGTGAAACGCTTGCAAAAGGCGAGGTCTTCGGAGCGATCGAGGCTGTAAAAACAGTTGCTGACATCTTCATGCCCGTTTCCGGAGAAATAATAGCAATAAACGGGACGGTGAACGATATCAGCGAAAATGCCGGCAAACAGGAATCGGTCGTAAATTCAGACCCTTACGGAGCGGGATGGATGATTAGGGTAAAAATCGGCGACCCGTCGGAACTCGATGATTTAATGAACGCTAAAGACTACGAAAATTTCACTGCATAGTCCTGCGCGTATCTGATATTCAATGAATCCAAGAATAGACAAATGGCTGTGGGCGGTCAGGATATTTAAAACGCGCACAGATGCTTCCGAAGCATGCAAAAAAGGACGGGTTTTAGTGAATAACGTTCAGGTAAAACCGTCCCGGGACATCAAAACCGGCGATGTTGTAACTGTCAAACGGCCGCCGGTCAGTTATGTCTACAACGTCGTCGGTCTTGTTGAAAACCGGCAGCCGGCGAAAAATGTCCCTCTTTATGCCGAAAATGTCACTCCTCAGGAAGAACTGGATACGCTTAAACTGCAAAAAAGTACACTGTTTGTACAGCGCGACAGAGGAGCGGGACGTCCAACCAAAAAAGAACGCAGAGATATTGACAGATTTGTCGATGAGGAATGAAATA
>JAISPE010000319.1 GCA_031275145.1 Prevotellaceae bacterium
TTTTTTTTTTAAGAATTTCAAAAAAAAGTATCGTTTTCAAAAAAAGTCACTATATTTGCAAAAATATTATGTATAAGAGTTCTGCTATAAACTGCAGAATTCTTTTTTGTTTAGAAAACTTAATAAATTATAAGTGTTATGGTTAAAACTCAATACATTACTGAAGAAGGACTTCAAAAGCTCCGCGAAGAACTGGAGCATCTTAGAAGCGTCGAAAGACCCGAGATATCCCGACAGATTGCCGAAGCAAGAGACAAAGGCGATTTATCGGAAAATGCCGAATACGATGCAGCAAAAGAGGCTCAGGGAATGCTGGAAATGAGGATTTCGGAACTGGAAGGTAAAATAGCCAATGCAAGAGTTATTGACAAATCCAAAATCGGCACGTCCAAAGTCCAGATATTGAGCAGGGTGAAATTAAAAAACATCGGGACAAATGCAGTTATGGAATACACGCTGGTTGCCGAGGCAGAAGCCAACCTGAAAGAGAACAAGCTTTCTGTCGGTACTCCTATCGCCAAAGCCCTGATGGGACATAAAAAAGGCGAAGTCGTGGAAGTCAAAATTCCTGCCGGCATCATGAAGCTGGAAATAGTTGATATATCGATATAAGCATCTGCAATATGGGATCAGCTACTCTTGCAGTTGTCGGAGCGGGGAATCTGGCGGCATCCACAGTTCCGGCGTTCAAAAAATCGGGGGTAAAAATTACGCGGATATACTCGCGGACATACGAACATGCGGCAGATCTTGCCGGGCGTGTTGATGCTCAGTCGGTACATTCGATACAGGAACTCGGATACGCCGATTTTTACCTCCTGTCGGTAACGGACAACTGCATAGAGGAGACCGCCTCTTCGACCGGAAAAATCGCAGGCAGAGACTCTGTCGTCATGCATACGTCGGGAAGTACCGATATTAGCGTACTTAAACCGTACTGTGTAAATTACGGAGTATTCTATCCGTTTCAGACTTTTTCTGCGGCAAGACCGGCAGACGATTTTTCGTCCATACCCGTTTACATAGAGGCAAGTTCGGAATCTGTTTCAGTGAAACTGAGAGAACTGGCGGAAAAAATATCCGGCAAAGTATCGGTACTTGATTCCGAAAAACGTATGGGACTGCATATCGCCGGCGCATTTTCGTGTAACTTTGTGAACAGTTTACTGTCATGCGCTTTCGATATTTGCGGGAAGTTTGGAATCAACCCCCGCGATTTAAGAATGCTCGTGGAAAACACTGTGGAGAAAGCTTTTGAATCGGGCAATCCGGCGGGAATGCAGACCGGTCCGGCAGTACGCGGGGATACGGTAACAATTGAAAAACATTTGAAATTTTTACAGACAGATACCGGACTGCGGCAAGTATATGCTCTTATGTCCGAATATATTATGAAAACAAAAAATACAGATAAATGAAAGCAAAAGTCAGTATAGTTATGGGCAGCGTTTCGGATTTGAAAATCATGGAAAATGCAGCCCGTTTTTTAAACGAAATGAATGTTCCTTTTGAGATCAACGCTCTGTCGGCGCACAGAGTACCCTTGCAAGTGGCTGAGTATGCGGGCGGTTTGGAGAGCAGAGGAGTGAAAGTTGTGATTGCCGGAGCCGGAGGAGCGGCGCATCTTCCCGGAGTGATTGCCGCCGTCACGCCGGTTCCCGTTATCGGAGTGCCGATCAAGTCCTCAAATTCGATTGACGGCTGGGATTCTGTCCTTTCCATTCTCCAGATGCCTGCGGGTATACCTGTGGCAACAGTGGCGCTCGACGGCGCTCATAATGCCGGAATACTTGCTGTCCAGATTCTTGCTTTGAGCGACGAAGAACTGATGTGTAAATTCAAAAAGTACAAATCCGGTCTGGCTCAAAAAGTCCTTAAAGCGAACGAGGATCTGAAAGATGTGAAGTATGAATTTAAAATCGACAGACAGTTTGGATATGAATGAAGTAAGAACGCGATTTGCGCCGAGTCCTACGGGATTTATGCATATAGGCAATTTAAGAACAGCGCTTTATGCATATCTGTTTGCAAAAAAAAATAACGGACGTTTCATTTTGCGTATCGAGGATACGGATCAGGAACGTCTGGTCGATAATGCTGTTAAGGCAATTTACAATACATTGAAACTCGCCGGACTGTCGCACGACGAAGGCCCGGATGTCGGAGGCGAATATGGCCCGTACATACAGAGCGAAAGAAAATCAGTCTATTCCGAATATGCAGGGAAACTGATTGAGAGTAAACACGCATATCACTGTTTCTGTACAAAAGAAAGACTGGAAAGCCTGACAGACAGTTCGGGTAACCGGAAGTACGATAAACACTGTCTGCATCTTGACAGGGAAGAAATCGAATCGAAAATCGCTGCCGGAGTTCCCTATGTCATCCGCCAGAATGTCCCCGAAACGGGAACTGTGACTTTTTCGGATCTGGTGTTCGGAGAGATTACTGTCGAAAATAAAGAATTGCATGATAATGTTCTGCTGAAATCGGACGGTTTCCCGACATACAATTTCGCAAATGTGATTGATGATCATTTGATGAAAATTTCGCACGTGTTCAGGGGAATGGAATATATCAGCAGTACGCCCAACTACAATCTGCTGTACGAAGCTTTCGGATGGAAAATACCGGAATATGTGCATCTTCCGCATATCATGAAGGACAGACAGCATAAACTTAGCAAACGTCACGGGGATGCCAATTTCGAGGATTTTCTGGAAAAGGGATTTTTACCCGAAGCAATTCTGAATTATGTCGCCTTGCTTGGCTGGAATCCGAAAAACGAGGTGGAGAAATTCTCACTCAACGAACTGATTGAGAGTTTCGAAATCAGCGGAATATCGAAATCGTCCGCCGTCTTTGACGAAGTGAAACTGCGATGGCTCAATTCGCTATATGTAAAAGAATTGCCGGCACAGGCGTTTCATCTATCGGCAGTAAAATACTATGCCGGCATTCCGGCGGAAATCAATACCGTCATGCTTAGTCAACTGTTGCAAACAAGGGTATCGACTGTTTCGGATATACCTGATATGATCGGGTTTATCCATAATTTTGAAAACTATAACACGTCTCTGTTTGAGCATAAAGATTCGAAATCGACAAGGGAGACGGCGAAAAATATTTTACCCGTCATAATCACCGAACTGGAAGGGATTGACAGCTGGGACAATGATGTTCTGTTTAACACGTATATCCGTATATCCGAACAGTCGGGAGTGAAGAAAAAAGCGCTTCTGTGGATAATACGCGTGGCTCTGACGGGTCATTTATCGACTCCCGGAGGCGCTTCGGAAATGTGCGTGCTGCTGGGTAAAAATTTATCCGTCAAAAGATTGAAATATTCGCTAAACAGACTGGAAAATAATTTGTGAAATATATTTTGCCATAAACAAAATATGTTTTACTTTTGTCGCCGGATTTTCTTTGAGAAAAAAAAGAGGCCTGTTCGTCTATCGGTTAGGACGCAAGATTCTCAATCTTGAAAGAGGGGTTCAATTCCCCTACGGGCTGCGAGTTCAGTGA
>JAISPE010000373.1 GCA_031275145.1 Prevotellaceae bacterium
CACGGTTTATTGGGCGCATTGCCGATGAAATGTACCCGAATGCAAAGAAAATCACATTAATATCGGATAATTTTGGCACGCATACATTAGGTGCATTTTATGAAGCATTTTGTCCCGAAAAAGCCAGACAGTTGATTGACAGGTTTGAATTTATAAATACTCCCAAACATGGCAGTTGGCTGAATATGGCAGAGATAGAATTGCACAGTCTGAACACTCAATGTTTAAGTAGACATATCGCCACAATAGAGGAAATGCAGGAAGAAGTTTTAGCCTGGCAGACTGACAGAAATAACAAAAATTGCAAAATTAACTGGCAGTTCACTACAAAGGATGCCCGTATAAAATTGAAACGATTATATCCGACATTTACAAATTAACTTAACAGTAGCTCATCTTTAATAAAAATTTGTTGTTTATAAAAACACAAAATTAATTATTAATTGTGAATTGGACGAAAGATGAAAAGCACGGGTGTACGACAGAATTTTCCCGGGAAAATTATGTTAATTCTGAAAAATTCTGTTAATTATGTCAAAAAAGGAGTTCTGTTAATTAATTAAACAGCCATTCTTCGGGATTTTGCGGCTCGTAGTCTTTCCTCAGTTCGAAATGCATGACAGGGCCGTCGAAAGATTTTTTCACAATGCCTATTTTCTGGCGGGCTTTGACTTCGTCGCCTTCCTTCACCAAAGCAGAGGACAGCGAGGCATATACAGTACGGTAAGCCGCGCCGTGGCTCACGATGATACAGATTCCGCCTGCCGGCAATTTCCCGATCATTGTTACAATTCCTTTGGAAACAGCATAAACCTCCGCATTTTCAGCTGTGAGGATATCGATACCGTTATTTGGCAAAGCCTTGACCGTTTCGTAAACCGATTTGGCTTTATGATCTCCGAAAGGTCTGACGATTACGCCTATAGTGGGTTGTGGCAAAAGACCTTTCAACTCTTCGAAACTCTTTCCATAAATCAGCATCTCGTCTGTTATTCCCGATTCCAGATTCTTTTTCATCTCTTTGCGTATATGTTCACGCATTTGAGTGTTCAGCAGGTTATACGATTCTTCACGTTCTTTCAGCTGTTTTTCCAGTTCGGCATTTTTGTTTTTCAGTTCGGAATATACCGATTTGGATTTTTTTTCGTCGATTCGGAGTATTTCCATTTCCTTTTGTTTTTTGCTGATATTGGATGACAAAAGCTCTTCTTTTTTAGATATGTCCACGATCTCGTCATTCAGTCTGTCTGTCATTTCTTTGATTTTAATGGACTGGGCTTTTAAGAGCAGCAGTATCTCTTTCACATATTTCATGCGTTTATATGCCTGAGCAAAACTTTCGCTTGCCATCAGTATCATCCATGTATTTTCCTTGACCCTGATATTGTAGTATCTGTTAAGGAGATTTTTATAGGAATTTTTTACGTCTTCCAAACTGTTTTGGAGCTGTTTGACAGCCTGTTTTTTTTCTTTCAGCTGTTTTTGCAGTTCTTTTATATACTTGTCGATAGTGTTCAGCGCCGATCTTCCCAGCTCTATTTTTTCCTGTAACAGCGCCAGATTGGAATCGGTGGCTTTCAACTCTTTCCCGTTCGATTCTATCAGTTTGTTTATGAAAGCCATTTCTTCGGCTTCCCTTTCCATATTCCTGTTGAGCATATCCAGGCTTTGCTTTTCAAGTTCTCTATCGTCCTGAGCATTCAGGTTTACGCACAGTCCAATAAGGATAATTGCGAGTATCGAAATATGTTTGCAGGGATATGTCATTTTTACATCCTGATTAATTTCTTTTCAGTTTCTTTTTAATCTTCTCCGGATTAAGGCAATCGGGTTTACCCAGCGCCTGTGACCAGTATATCTCGGCGACAGTCCGTTCTCCAAGTTTATCCAAAGTATCGGCATAATGGTCCAATACTACGGCGCTTTTATCTCCTCCGGCGGCAAGAGCCCTGTTAAATACCGTTTTCGCTTCGGTATATTTACCCTGAAGAAACAGTATATATGCGTATGTATCGAGAAAAGACGGATTGCCGCTTTCCAGTTCAACGGCTTTCCTGCTCATTCTGTATGCCCTGTCCAGATTTTTCAGGTTTTTCAGGGAGATATAATAGGCATAATTATTCAGTACGGTAGCATTTTCGGAGTTTATCAGCAAAGCTTTCTCGTAATAGTCAAACGCCTTTTTTGACTTGTTGAGGCTGAAATACATGTCTCCGAGAAGCGCGAAAGCGTTATCCATAAAAACGGAATCGCTGTTTGCTTTTGTGACGCCTTTTTCCAGAATTTTGATTGCCTGTTTTGTTTTATCCCGAGCCATGAGAGCCAGCGCCGAATACATGTAAAATCCGGCATATTCGGAATCGGAAGCTATCGCTTTTTGCGACGACTGTTCGAGCTGTACAAACATTTTCAGACTGTATTCCAGAGACAGCAACCCGAGCCATGCATCCTTGTTACTGCTGTCCATATCGGTCAGTTGTCCCAGTATGGAAATCGACAGTTCCGGTCTCTGTGTAGTTGCAAAATAACGCGCCTGCAAAAACTTCAAATCCTGCGAAACCGGATGTACAGCCGCAAGTATTGCGAATATTGTGTCCATATTGCTTTTGAAATGGCCTGCAAACGAAGGAATTTGCAGCAGCAGACCGAGATATTCGGCTTTCGTTTCGGGCCGGATGGACTTGTTGCCGGCATATTGCTGTAACGTGCTGAAATAGTTGGAAAACATGCCTCTTTTACGGAAAGATTCCGCCTTGCCCAGCAGCGCCGGTGCAAACGACTCGTTCGCTTCGATCGCCCTGTCGTACATTGTGTAAGCCAGAGAATCTTTTCCCGTTTCGGAATAGGCGTCGGCAAGTAAGGTTGCGAATCTCGGATCGTCGGGATAGTGGTTTACGAGTTTTTTAATCTCTGTAACAGCCCTGTCGTAGTTTCCGATGTCCATGGATATGTTGAAAAGACGGTATGAAATATCGTCGCTTTCGCCAAATCTGAGTACCATACTGTCCAATATTCCAATAGCTTCGTGTACAAGTCCCTGTTCTTCGTATGCCGAAGCCAGTCCAAACCATATTTCCTGTTTTTTACCGTGACGGACTAATATTTGTCTGAACAGTTTCCTCGCTTCGCCGTATTCTTTAAAATGAAAGCATAAACGTCCGTACAGCAGTGCAAACCAGGGATTTTCGGGGTCAAGGCTGTATGCTGTCGCGGCATTTTCCTTTGCTTCTTCCTCTTTTTTCGTTGATATCAGGATATTTGCAAGTTCGTAATAGCAGGCGTCGCAGCCGGCGTCTATTTTTATGGCTTCGCGATATTTATCTGCCGCTTTGTCGAAGTCGCCTTCAAATGACAGTTTTTTTGCGTCCATTATAAGTTTTTGCTTTTCGTTTTGCGGGGCAGAAACCGAATCGACGGTATACTCTTTCGGGGTGATATCTTCCTGAGCATTAACATGTGCAGCGTAACACATACACATCGGCACAATAAATATTTTTAATACTTTTTTTCTCAAATTATACATCTAATTTTGGACAAAGTTAGAGAAATAATTGAATATGCGAATTAAAATTACAAATTTATACTTTTCGGTTTCCGATTCTTTTGTAAATTTGTATAAAATTTTCGAAAGTATGATTATTAAAATACATCCCGATTCGCCGTCGGACAGAGAAATAGACAGAGTGGTAAAAATATTGCAAAACGATGGAGTAGTGATATATCCGACCGATTCGGTATATGCGCTGTGCTGCTCGCTGCACAGCAAAAAGGGATTTGAAAGGATTCTTAAAATAAAGAATATTAATAAAAAGGAAGCTACATTTTCGTTGATTTGCGACAGTCTGAGCAATCTTTCGGATTATGCAAAAGTTGATACGCCCACGTTTAAGGTTTTGAAAAAAAATCTTCCGGGAGCATTCACTTTCATCCTGAAAGCCTCGAATAAAGTCCCCGACAAGCTGTTGAGTAAAAGGAAACAAATAGGATTAAGGATTCCCGACAACAAAATAGCGACCGGACTGGTTAAACAGCTGGAATGTCCGCTGCTATCCACTTCGATCAGGATAGACGACGATTTTATCGAATATATCGGCGACCCCGAGCTGATTGAAGAAAAGTTCGGCAATTTCGTCGATGTTTGCATCAACGGAGGATTGGGCGGTGTAATTCCCTCAACAATCGTTGACTGTACAAACTCCGAGTTCGAAATCGTAAGACAGGGAAAGGGAGAACTGGTATTCTGAAATCATTAAAAAATCATCTCGATGCAGTCTGAAAAATTTTTATCGAAAAAGTGGTTTGTAAATTACGGGCAGGTCATCGCAGGCTCGTTCATAATCGCTGTCGGTTTTGTGTATTTTATATCTCCGTATAAACTTGCTCCCGGAGGCGTTTACGGAATATCAATCGTTTTGCACTATTTGTACGAAATGTATCACGCTTCTCTGGAAAGCCTGACCGGAAGCAGTTTGCCGGATAATCTCGACATCAGCGTCGCCGCTGTGTGTATGGATATCCCGCTGTGTATTATCGGGACCAAAATCCTCGGCAAATCATTCGGAATCAAAACGGTCGTCAGCTTTGTCGCAATGGCGATATTTACATTTATTCTGGAAAACAACTGGGATTACAGTCCCTTAGTGGATGATGTGATGCTGTCTTCGATATTCGGAGCTGTCTGCGTAGGTTTGGGCAGCGGGCTGATATTCCGCACGGGCGCTACTTCCGGCGGTACGGACGTCATATCCATGATTTTCTCCAAAAGAACAAGTATTCCTCTGGGTACTATGGTCATAATTGTCGATTCATGTGTGGTTATACTTTCTTTTGTGGCTTTTCAGGATATAAAAATCCCGCTCTATTCTTTTATTATCATATATATAACAGGCCGGATAGTCAATGCGGCGGTATACGGATTCCGGAATATCAAAACTCTAATCATCATTTCCGACAAACACGAGGAAATAGCGAAATTTGTACTTGGACTTGACCGTGGCGGGACAATCCTGTACGGCGAAGGAATGTACACCGGAAATAAAAAGAAAGTGATTTTTACCAATGTCAATCCGAAAGAAGTCAATCTGATTCAACAGCATATCAGAGAGGTCGACCCCGAAGCATTCATAACAATAATAGACGCCGGAATGGTTGTCGGCGAAGGATTTCGTAATATTCACGATATCATTTGACAGGTTCTGGTCGTGGATTTGGGAGTTGCTTCTTCCGGTTTATTTCTGCATTTTGCGAGCGGTTCTGTTGCGGTTTTCATTCGCCTGCGTCTTTATTCTGAAACTCCGGTTTTTCTTCTATAGCTGCGAAAGGAATAACCTCGTCGACTTCTTCAACATCCGGCTCAGGCTTTATGCGTCTAATGTACGGACACCATAAAATCGGGACAGTCAGTGAAATAATGAAGCCCGCAATAGCCAGTCCTCTCGGTTTTTTGAATAATCCTGCAAATGACAGGACAAGTCCCAATATCCATAAAATAGCGCCTG
>JAISPE010000407.1 GCA_031275145.1 Prevotellaceae bacterium
TTGCTACGCTGTTATGATGACGTGTCAAAAGCAAGTCTCCGTCTTGCACAAGTCGGAGACCTGCTTTTAGCTGCGATGTAACGAAGACTCGACGCCGTCCCGGGAACCCTAACAGGGTTGGAAACCCTGTTAGGGTTCCCGGGAAAATTCTGTTAATTTTGTCAAAAAAAGAAAACAGAATTGTCGAAGAATATGGCGACGAAGCAATCTGGAAATCCACAAGTTTTTACCATAAAGGGCACAAAAGTTTCACAAAGAACTGTCGTGCGTCAGCCCTTTGTGATCTTTGCGTCCTTTGTGGCAAAAAAATGATAAAAAAAGCGGTATAAAAGTGATATGACAACGACGTAGCTGAAAAAACCTGTTGTAAGGATATTGCGAAAAGTATCACTGACCCGCAATCCCATATCACAAAACTACACCGCGCAGTAATTAAATATCCGTTGCCGTTATTTTGCCTTCCAGGATATTGGTTGCAGCGTCTTTGGCGATCATTACCTTGAAAACGCCCGGCTCGACGACGAATTTCATGTCTCTGTTCCAGAGTCCGAAACTGCGGTAAGGGAGCGTCAGTTCTACCTGACGGCTTTCTCCCGGATTCAGAGTGATCCGTTTGAACGCTTTCAGTTCTTTTAGCGGGCGGGCGACGGATGCCAGCTCGTCATGAAGATACAGTTGAACAACCTCGTCGCCTTTAACCGTTCCTGTGTTTGTGACCGTTACCGAAATCTTTGTATAACCGTCTTTCGTTACCTTTTCGGGAATAACGAGGTCGGAATATTCAAAAGTAGTATAACTCAGTCCGTATCCGAAAGGAAAGAGCGGTTTGCCGTCATCGTCGAGATAGCGGTATCCGCGTCCGGAAGGTTTGATATAATAGTAAACGGGTATTTGTCCTGCATGACGCGCCCATGTCATCGGCAACCGGCCGCCGGGATTGATATCGCCGAAAAGCGCTTCGGCAATAGCCGTACCTCCGTATTCGCCTGCGTACCACGCTTCGAGGATAGCATCCACCCTGTCCATCCAGCGACGGATATCAATGATCGATCCGTTTTGTAGCACAACAACGGTTTTCACTCCGCATGCGGCGAGGTCTTCAATCATTTTTTCCTGATCGAGTTCGAAAGACAGTTTTTCTCCGGTATCCACAATCATGGCATTGTCGAGACTTTCAGCCGGTTTCATGTTTCGTTTCGGCAATGTCAGGATACTGCGGTCTTCGCCCTCGCCTTCCTGAATGGCGGCAAAAAACACCGCCACATCGCAGGTACGCGCCAAAGCAGCGACATCGGTATTGCCGGAATGCAGCACAACCTCGGCCTTTCCCTGCAAACGTCGCTTCAGACCTTCGTACGGAGTAATCTTGTCCGTAAGATATTCGCCTTTGGCTCCTCCGTATGGCCCGGAATAGTCGCCCAGACTCATCACATTGGCAGCAGGGCCAAATACGCCGACTTTCTTAATGTCTTTATCGGATAATGGCAAAGTATTGTTGCTGTTTTTAAGCAGAGTCATTACTTTGCGGGCTGCTTCGAGCGCAATATCCATGTGTTCCCGGCTGCGAACTGTTTTATCCGCTTCTTTCGGATCGACGTATGGATTTTCGAACAGTCCGAGCTCAAACTTAACTGTCAAAATCCTGCGTAAAGACTGGTCAATCGTCTGTTCGGAGATTCTTCCGTTTTTTACCAGCGACAGGAGAGCGCCGTATCCGCCCGGCAGTTCGAGATCCAGACCGGCTTCCAAAGCCTGCGCCTGCGCTTCGGCATACGAACCGGCTACCTTGTGAGCAGAATGTACGCCATTGACTCCCCAGTAATCGGAAACGACATATCCCTTGAAATTCCATTCGTTGCGGAGAATATCCGTCAGCAGATAATGACTGCTTGACGCCGGAACGCCGTCGACCGAATTGTATGAGGCCATTATAGACCGCGCCCCGCCTTCCTCGATACATGCGCGAAACGGTTCAAGAAATACTTCCCTCAAAACCCGCCACGAAACATTTGACGCGTAAGAATCGTGTCCTCCGTCGCCGTAATTGTCCACATAATGCTTGGGACTTGCCACTACGCCGCCTTTCTCCAGCGCTCTGGTATAAGCCACGCCCATACGGGAATTGAGGAGAACGTCTTCGCCATAGCCTTCTTCGGTACGTCCCCAGCGCGGATCACGCGAGATATTGACTACCGGCGCATATACTTGACGTACACCCACAGCGCGCGTCTCCTTAGCGATAACCCCGGATACGCGACCGTATAATTCGTCGTCGAAAGTCGCCGCCATGCCGATACTTTGCGGAAAACATGTAGCGCGACCCCACAATGGCGTGTGCAAAGCCTCGCCATGCTGAAGCACAGGGATTCCCAGACGGCTTGCCTTAATCGCTTCGCGAGTATCTTCGTTAATGATTTCGGCGCAGCGGACAACGCTTTCCGGAATATTCCCGTGTATAAAATGCGCCTTGTTCCTCATATGACCGACTTTATAGTTCCGCCGGTCAAACTGATTCGAGAACAGTAGCTGACTTTGCAACTGTTCGACTTTTTCTTCGATCGTCATCAGACTTATCAGGTTATCTACCCGCTGTTCGACCGGAAGCGAGGCGTTTTTATACGCCGGTGTTTTCTGCGAATATGCGCTAACGGCAAATCCGACAATGAAAACAATAAAAATAAACTCTTTTTTCATTTTTGTCATTTCGTTTAAAAATTTACGCAAAATTATATAAAAATCCCGGATTTTTCATAGAACGACGCTTTTCTTCTTTGTGGAAAGGAGGCTTTCCAATAGTCGGAAAGGAGATTTTCCAGTAGTCGGAAAGTTTTTCGGAATATTCGACATTTTTTACACACCACCCTACGGTATTTCTGGATTGCTTTGCCGCTACGCTCCTTTACAACGACACTTTTCGCAAGTGACATGTTAACAGTCCTTTCGTCATTGCAAAGGAGCGCAGCGACGAAGCAATCCTGCTCACAGATTTATATAGATGGAAGTATAAACGTTGACATGATAACAGACAGGAGAATAAAAAGACTGACATTTTGTCATACTGTCATATATTCACATTTGAAATTCCAAAACCGGATGTTTATCCGCATAATATCTAAGAATATCAGAATATTAATTTATTTCAAAATCATAAGACCCGGATAAATTCACAATCAAAACGGCCTGATTTTGCAAAACGGCACGGTAATTGATAGTGGTGATTCAAAATTTTAAGTATAAAATAAAAATAAATAATTAAATAATGGGAAAAATAATAGGAATAGATTTAGGAAC
>JAISPE010000340.1 GCA_031275145.1 Prevotellaceae bacterium
AATTAACAGATTTTGTAAATTATGAAAATTATGTTAATTCTGTCAAAAAAAAGGAATCATGTCAAAAAAACACGCTGGAATCTTTGATAACTGCATAGCTGTTATTTCCCTCGTTGCACAGCAAATCAAGTATACTGAGATTGGAGCGGAATCCGAATTTGTTGCTGAAAACCTGACAGTACGGGACGGGAGAGAATCTGGCGTCCTGCGGTCTGTTTCTGGGGGTTATTGAGTTGCGGTAATCCATATCGCAGTTTTGCAGATAACTGTCCGAAAATATTATTTCTGTTTTCAGACCGGTCAGCCCGATCAGTTTATCAAGCATTTTGCAGTTATAATCGAATAAAAATTTTTCCCTGTTACTGTAAAAAGGCATGAGATCGTCGGCATAGTACACAAAAAACGGAGATGAACGGTAAGCGGTATTGATTGTTTTCCAGTGCAGTCTCTGCCAGTCGCCGGAATAGTCAATCCGCACGTCTCTGATTTTAATTTTCGTTCCGCTATGTTTAACCGGAACGGTAAGAGAGACTGTTCCGTTGGCGGTGAGTATTTCGCAGCGGTTTCTGTACGTTTGCTTCGGATAGTTTTCGTGCTGTTCGATAACGACTTCACCGAGCAGCAGTTTAGAAAAATACTGCACATTGGGCAGATATGCCGTAGACAGTATTACGTTGTGATTTTTCTGCGTTTCCATCGTCGGTGAGACCACATCCAGTATTCCGGTTTGTCGTATATGATTTGTTCCATCATGCGCAGATATTTGTCTGTAAGTTCGTGGGTTGATGTATTTCCGGAATTTTCGCACAGCGGGATAAATTCCAGACGGTAATATCCTCTTTTCACTTTTTGCATGTTGACGAATACGAAAACGGCGTCAAATTTCCGTGCGATTTTTTCGGGACCTGTAAACACCGGCGTCCCGCTGACCCCGAGGAAAGACGTGTAGTACCACGACTGTTCATTTCCGGCAGGAGTTTGGTCTGCAACAAGGTAAACGAGTGTGGGATGTTTTTTCGATTCGGCAAGTATGGGTTTCATGTTTGACATTTCGACAGGTATCCCTCCGAATCTTGCTCTGACGTCGTGAAACAGTTTGTCGGATATTTTATTATTCAGCTTTTTGTATACCTCCATAAGTTTATGGCGGCAATACATCGGGAATCCGTAACCCCATTCCCAGTTTGCATAATGTCCTGTCACAGCGACGACATGCCTGCCTTCCGAGTAATATTTGTCGAGCAGTTCGGAATTGACAAAACGGATACGTTTCCGGATGGTTTTTTCCGGAATATACAGTGAATATATCAGTTCGACAAATGTTTCCGACAGGTGTCTGTAATATTTTTTTGAGACTGCCGATATTTCCTCTTTGCTCATGCCGGGAAATACCAGCTGCAAATTACTTTCAATTACCTTGCTGCGATATTTAATAACATATCTCAATATAAAATAAATGACAGGAGAAAAAACATATCCGCCCCGTATCGGAATGAGTGATATAACGAATAATACGCCTTTCAGGCAGTTATATACAAAGTTTTTCATTACTTCGTAACGTTTGATTTTGATTTCTACTGCTGTTCGGGAAAATATTCCGACAATAAACCGGTCATTTGATTGCCGAGATTCGTGTTGCCTGTCGCAAGAATACTCTGTCCGAAAAGATAATTATCGCCTCCCGTAAAATCGGTGACAGTCGCTCCGGCCTGTTTTGCGATAAAAGCGCCGGCGGCAACGTCCCATGGATTCAAATCCGTCTGATAAAAAACTTCCGCCCATCCGGCAGCAACGTATACCAGATCGGCCGCCGCAGAGCCGAGCCGTCTTACTCCGTGAGAGTTAAAAGTCAGATATTTCATCAAATTCATATAATTGTCTATTTTTTGTCCCAATCTGTACGGGAAACCGGTTATGACAAGCGAATCTTTAACCGATTCAGTGACAGAAGGCCTTATCTCTTCTCCGTTCATGAACGCTTTGCTGTCCTTCCATGCGTAGAAACACTGGTCGCCGGAAACGACATATACAACTCCGAGAACGGGCATGTCATTTTCCGTCAAGCCAATGCTGACCGCGTAGGGACTGATGCCGTGAATATAATTTGTAGTACCGTCCAAAGGGTCGATTATCCATGTATATTTACTGTTATGCGACTGATCGACTGTCTTTTCCTCGGTAAGGAAACCCGCACCGGCAATCAGCCGCGACAGTTGCCCGACAATAAGTTTTTCGGCCTGTTTATCGACATAAGACACAAAGTCGTTGACGCCTTTCGTTTCTATCCTGTCCGGCGAGAAATTTTTCCTTTCGTCCGACATGAATTTACCTGCGACGCGTGCGATATTGCACACATCCTCACAAATTTCGTTAAAATGCATATTATCTGTCATTATTTTTTGCCCTTTTCGGGTAATTTTAATTTAATTCTCACATTGTCTCCGTAACGGGCGATTGAGCCGGCCGGAGGTTCCTGACCGTATGCCACACAGTTGAGGCTGTCGGTAACTGTTTTGACGCCCTTACGGTCGAAAACAAGGATATAGTTCAGCGAATTTTCTATGATAAGATCTTCTGCCGCCTGTTTTGCAAGTCCGCTGACATCAGGCACATTAGTTATAGCCGGAATGCTGTCGTCCGCCATTTTCAGTCCCAGTTTCAAGTCGATATATTCGCCTGTGGGAAGCATGATTCCCGGCTCTATTTCCCGTCCCCTGTACATCTGTTTAAAAACATTATTCGTATAGGGATGTTCGTAGGAATATTCAAGTTTACCTGTCCTGAATCCTTTGGCAGCGAGATTTATTTTCGCAAGTTTCAGCGATATATCCCTGACATCGGGAACAGCTTCTTTGCGTGGTGAAAAGGAATTCATTGTAAGAAAAATCTTCCTGTTCTTTTTCACATGCGTCCCCGGTTCGGGATTTTGCTGCAGGACCGAGCCCCGCGGAATGTCGATACGGAATACGGAATCTATAACCTCTATGCGCAAATCGTTTTTTTGGGCGATAATCAACACCGAATCCAGCGATTTACCGATGAAACTTGGTACAGGCGCGGATTTTCCGTGACGTGTAAATGTGTCCAGAAACACATTGCTGAGGACCAAAAGTATTATGACGGACAGTACGGCTAAAAATATGTTTCTTAAAAACAGATTGCCCCATAAATTCGTAATTCTGTTTGATTTTTTTTTACTCATCGCTATTCATTATTCATTGAAAATTAAAATTTTGTTTTCATTATTCCGGCAGGTAATCCTGCGAAATCAATTTCCGGAGCTTTATCTGTTCCGGAACGGGAAAATAATTTGCCTGTCGGGGTGTAATCACTAAAAAAACCGCAGTTTCGCAGAAAAAACTTGCCGTCTTCCACTCCTCCCTGATAATCCATTCTCGCCTGTTTCCCTGCCGTTTCGTCTGCCGAAAATTTCGCTTCGGTAATTTCAATCCATTTGCCTTCCTTAGTGCATGCCCACTGATTGTGATAGAATCCTTTCCGGGATAAAAATCCTCCTTCGGGATTAAAGTTTTCCAGAAACGAATGCGCCCGTTTATAATATGTATCTGTTTTCGGACGTAACCACGATGCTACCAATATCCACTCGCTGTCATTGCCGTAAAAATAAGAGGTGTAAACGGTTGAGCCTTTGCCGTCGGGTCTTGCTCCCGTCAGAAACCTGTATGTCTGTCCTGTTTTCCACGGGTATATCAAATAACTTTGTCCTCCCGACCCTTCGTTTCCAAATTCTCCGGTACGGGTGATTTCGCTTTTATCCAGCAGTTTCACTTTCATGTCTTCGGGTATGTCTTCGGGATTGTCGGTAGAAAACGGACTCCATACCGAAAATAATACTCTGCGCTCGTCTGGACGGTTGATTTGTATTCCGAAATATCCTTCGCCAAACCCGTTTGACATGTAATACGAGCCTGCCGGATCTTCGCCTTCGGGAACAGTGATTTCATTGTAAAACCATTCTATATCTTCATTTTCGGGTAAAACATAGTTAAGATGTACCGAAGGACCGCGTCTTCCCCAGTAAAACGAAAAACCGTTTACATAATGCATTTTGCCTTCCGTCGCCTTGCCGTTCACCAAAAGATAATCGGCAAGGGCATAAACATCCCCTTTTTTCGTCTTTCCCTGCAAATCGACTCTGATATAGCCGGTGTCCTTCACGACAACTGTGCCCAGATACGTTGTGTCGTTTTCGCCCGCACTCAGTTTAACGTCAAACTGTTTGCCAAGACTTTTAACGCTTATTGACGATTCGGATGTGCCGCTGTGTCTCAGGAATAAATTCAGATTCCCCGTAGACGAAGTTCTGAAATAGACGCTGTATACGGCCGTCGAATCTGTCCAGCCGGCTATACCTTTTTCGCTGACAGCGCTGCGTCTTCTCCTGCGGGGTTCGTTTGCTTCGGTATTTCTTTCCGTAATGTAAGTATTTCCCCCCAAAGGAACAGACAGAACATTATTCGCTTCAGGCACGTTTTTTTTGCATCCCGACAGGATACCGATAAACAAAATCAATAATACATATTTCATATTCAGTATAAAACAACTAAAATTCCGGCGCAAAGTTATAATAAGTATATCAATTTTCCATAATTTTCTGATTTTACAGACGTATTTATTCCTCGCGCGGTGCGGTTTTGTGAGTTGGGATTGCGTCAAGTTTACAATGACGACAGTCCAGATTTGTACTTCGATCGGATATCTTCCATTGCTGCTGTTTTTAAGGACAAAGGTAAATAAATGTTTTTTTGTTCATCCCTACGGCCC
>JAISPE010000342.1 GCA_031275145.1 Prevotellaceae bacterium
TGTTCCTGAGTGACGAAATCGCTTAGCGGCAGTTCTTTTAATTTCACATAATGAGCCAAATGTATTTTGATTGTCGAATTTGCATAACCTCTTTTTTCGGCTATTTCGTCAATGGATAATCCCTGTCTGTATAAATCGAGAGTGACTTTCTTTGTGTCCTCTTTTGGCGTTTTGATACTGTTTTGCTGTTTCGGGCTGTTTGTCGATTTGCGGATTTTCTTTTGGCCGATTTTTTCATGCATCAAAGATTCCAGACCGTGTTCATTACAGTATTCCGAAACGATGTCCAGAAACTGTTGTCCGTATCTGGAAACAGTCGCAGGGCCGAATCCGCTTAATTTCAGCAGGTCGTTTGGTGTTTGCGGTAAAAATGTAGCCATTTCGGTTAATGCCTGCGTACTTACAACCGTGTAGACAGGGATATTGGCTTCTTCACAGACAGCTCTGCGGTAATCATCCAACTTATAGAACAGGAGCGGATATTTTGCCGCTGTTTTCTTCGACGGATTTGTTCCGGCAAAGGCATTAACCGGAAAAGCCGGCATAACAAGCGTGCCTTTGGCCGTGAAATACTGTTCGACAGTAAATTCATCCCTGATATTCCTGAATATATGCAGTCTTTCCTCGACGGAATAGAATATTTTTGCCAAATCATCGTTGTATTTTGAAGCATTGGCTTTACTGTCGGTTATGGCAGGCGATTTTTTCAATTCACCGGAAATCACCTGTAATATTCCCGAGAAATAATTTGTTGCAGCTGCAATCCGTTCCTGCAATTTTTTTTCGTCAATCGGGACAGCAAAAATCAGTGTCTTCAATTCATTTCGAAAACGCAGAGCGACATTCTGTACACTGGACAAATGATTGAGAATCGAAGCAAGAAAAGTCAGCGTGTCGGAATTGAACGAGGAAACTTTTTCTCTTACAAACAGTATCAGACGGTTTACCGTATTTATCGATTCCTGAAAATCGAAAGCGGCAAACAGTATGTTCTCCCGATATTCTTTCTTCGATATATCAAGTTGATTGTTCAGTATTTCTATTGGCAATTTCTGATCATTATGCCGGATAATATTTTCATCGACATGCAAACTGCTGCGATTGATTTTGCTTAACAATACAAGTCCGTCCAGCGAACGGCAACGGCTTAGCGCCACATATACCTGTCCCGGCGTAAACGCCTGTCCCGCATCAATAACAGCCTTATCGAAAGTTAAACCCTGGCTTTTGTGAATGGTGATAGCCCAGGCCAGACGTAAAGGATACTGTTCAAACGTTCCCAGCAGGGTCTCCGTTATTTGTTTGGTTTCGGAATCGGTAGTATATGAAATATTTTCCCATACTTCCGGAATAACAAAGATGGGACTTTCTCCGGGACACTGAACGGAAATCCCGTCTTTATCGAAATTTATTATTTCCCCGATTTTTCCGTTGAAATACCGGCGCGGATTTTCTTTATCGTTCTTCAAAAACATCACTTTAGCGCCGATTTTAAACTCAAGTTCCAGTTCTGTCGGATAGCTTTTTTCCGGATAATCGCCTTTAATCGTGGCTTTGAATTTTTTCGATTCTCCTTTCAGTTGCCCCAGTTCTCTGGAATTGATTTCGTCGGCTTTATAGTTGTGTGTTGTTAATGTGATATATGTGTCGTCTTTTGGGGGTTTGAAACCGGGATTGTACAGACCCTGCAATATTTCAAAACTTTTATCCGATATTTTATTGTTTCGGACTTCGTTCAGCAACTGAATGAAATCAAGATTACTCTGCCGAAAGATGTTGTCAAATTCGATATATACGGGCGGCTGTTTACGGATAGCCATGCTGTCGAAGAAATATATGCTCGGATAATAATTCGAAAGCAACTGCCACTCGATATCGGTACACACCGGCGAAAGCTGGTACATATCGCCGATGAAAATCATCTGTACACCGCCGAAAAGCTCGTTTCGCCGATATCTGTAATGACGCAGCACGGTATCGACTTCATCCAAAAGGTCGGCGCGCACCATACTGATTTCGTCAATGACGAGCATCTCCAGATTTTCTATCACTTTACGGCGCGTACTGCTCATTTTCATCTTGCTGATGAGATTTCTCCGGCCTTCTTCGGTAGGCAGAAACGGCGAAAAAGGCAGTTGAAAAAACGAATGGATAGTAACTCCTCCGGCATTGATGGCCGCAACGCCTGTGGGAGCAACGATGGCCATTTCTTTCCTGCTTTCTTCTTTAAGCTTTTTCAGAAAAGTGGTTTTGCCCGTTCCCGCTTTTCCTGTCAGGAAGAGTGACCGCCCCGTATAATGGGCAAAATTATAAGCCATTTCATAATATGGACTTGTTGCTTGCATATTTCTTCATTTTTGCATTTATATCTATCGGATAAGCATCATACATAATCCCTTGTCGTTTTCAATTTTGCAAAAGTATAAAATTTATTTTAAATCCGCATTATAATGAAAAAACACACAGCAATCCGGCGAAAAAACCGGTAAAAACCACAGTGCGGAAAATAGAGTAAACTCCCCCGCTTTTAGCTGCGAGTATGAAAAGCG
>JAISPE010000136.1 GCA_031275145.1 Prevotellaceae bacterium
AAACTTGCTGTTTCTCTAAAAATATACGCAATCATCTGAAAATATTCAATTTGGCTTTCTTTTATATTAATTTTGGATATGTATGAGTACGATAGCATACTTTTTAAATCACCACCAAAATTTTTTGCCCCTACGATTGTCGTCGCCATGGGACATCGCCGGCGTTGCTTTCCCGTCTCTTCGTCATTGCGGGGAATGAAGCAATCCGGAAAGTCGTGGATTTCCGGATTGCTTCGTCGCTACGCTCCTCGCAATGACGACCCGCCGCGGATTGTTTCGTCGCCATATTCTTCTGACAGGCGTCATTACGCTTTCAGTTTCGGTACGAAACGGGTATTTACAATGACGCTTTTTGTAACGTCCTTATAATAATCTTTTTCGGTTATAGTCTTTGAACTGTTTTTGTGTCCTTTGCGCAACTCTTTGCGTTCTTTGCGGTAAAAAACAGGACTTTCCGGCTTCGCTCCGCGACAGTTTGAACTGAAAACCGATACGGTCAAATGCACTTTTTTTGCTTTCTTTATTTTGATTTGAAAAATAATGTCTACATTTGCCCGTAATTTAATAATAAAAAAATTAAATGAAGACTTTTATATGCATATTATTTTTCATGTTAATGAACAGTATGACTATGTACGCGCAAGATATCTATAAGAAATTTTTTTCGGACAATCCTGTTGTAGCTCACCGTGGAGCATGGAAAACCAAAGGAATACCTCAAAATTCCATAGAATCGCTTAGGGAAGCAATGCGTCTGGGATGTGCCGGCTCCGAGTTCGATATTCACATGACAGCCGACAGTGTTTTTGTTCTGTGCCACGACAGTAACTATTCGGGAATGGTTATAGAAAAACATACATACGCGGAACTTGCGAAAATAAAGCTGCCCAATGGCGAGACCATTCCAACACTCGAACAGGTGCTTCTGGAAGGAATGAAACAAACCGGTACAAGGCTGTTTCTGGAAATAAAACCTTCATCGACAGTAGAAAGAACAATCCTGAGCGCCGAAAAAACAGTTAAGATAGTCAACGAAACAGGCGCGCAACCCTGGATTTTCTATATCTCTTTCAGTTACGAAGCCGTCAAAAGAATAAAACAGCTGACGCCTTCGTCGGTTGTCGCATATCTGGGCGGAGATGTTTCACCAGAACAGTTAAAAAAAGACGGGATAACAGGCCTTGACTACCACCACAGTACGTTCAAAAAAGATGTTTCGATGATTGAAACCGCCCGGGAGCTCGGTTTGAGTTTGAACGTATGGACTGTCAATTCTTCCGAGGACATGGATTTGTTTATGAGTCATAATGTTGATTACATAACTACCGATGCTCCCGAACTTTTACTGGGTAAAATGAAAGAATCCGAAAAATAAATTCCCGAAAAATTAAAAACATGGCAGATAAAAAACTGGTTATCATACCGACATACAACGAAAAAGAGAATGTCAGGGCTATTATCGAAAAGGTTTTTTCACTGAAAGAAGAATTTGAAATCCTGATTATCGACGACGGCTCGCCCGACGGTACTGCAAATATCGTTAAGGAACTCCGTAACAGGTATCCCGACACGCTTCATCTCATAGAACGTGCGGGGAAATCGGGTCTGGGAACTGCGTATATCGCCGGATTCAAATATGCAATCGAACATAAATATGATTATATTTTCGAAATGGACGCCGATTTTTCACACAACCCGAACGATTTGATACATCTGTACAGGGCATGCTGCGATGGCGCCGATGTGGCTATCGGGTCAAGATACATCTCGGGAGTAAACGTTGTGAACTGGCCGATAGGCAGGGTAATTATGTCGTACTATGCATCTTCGTACGTGCGCATGGTTACCGGAATGAATATCAAGGATGCAACGGCGGGATTCAAATGCTATAAATTCAGGGCGCTGAACGCTATAAATTTCGACAGAATTAAAATGAAAGGCTACGGATTCCAGATAGAAATGAAATATACGGCATGGAAGTTGGGATTTAAAATAGTCGAAGTGCCGATTATTTTTATTGACAGAAAATTAGGCTCTTCAAAAATGAATTCCGGAATATTCGGCGAAGCTGCATGGGGAGTGTTTAAACTCCGTTTCAGAAGAATCAAACCGTTAAAAAATCCCTGATGGAAAGAAATAAAGCGGCAACAATGTTCAACAATATCGCACACGAATACGATTTTCTGAACGGGTTGCTGTCCATGAGAATAGACCGGATTTGGCGACGCAGACTGAGGAAAATGCTCGATACTTCGGACGCTGTTTATATCCTGGATGTCGCAACCGGTACGGGCGACCTCGCTATCGAATGTGCCAAAAGCAGGAAAACACGCATAATCACAGGCGTCGATATCTCCGAAAAAATGCTTGAAAAAGGACGGGAAAAAATCGCGAAAAAACATCTCTCCGACCGTATTGACCTCCGGTATGGCGAGAGTGAAAACCTGAATTTCGAATCAGACACTTTTGACGCTACAGTCGTCGGTTTCGGAGTGCGCAACTTCGAAAATCCGGAAAAGGGACTGAAAGAAATACACCGGGTTACAAAACCTTCGGGTAAAGTTTTTATACTGGATTTTTCC
>JAISPE010000208.1 GCA_031275145.1 Prevotellaceae bacterium
ACATTCAGCGCCAACATTGCTGTCAACACTAAATACATCATATTGATCATCTTTTGCCTCGGTGTTTGTTTTCCTCCAGCCATACTATAATTTTTATTTATTCAAAACCGAATTTACCGCAGTAAGCATACTTCCGTAAATGGAGTTAAGATTTGCTACATTATTATTTAAACTTGTCATCTCGGCGCCTAATTTTCCCGTTTCGCTTATGGAAACATTTATATTGCCGGCAAGTTGCTGAATTTCGCCATGCAGGGCAACATAATCATTCTGCACCTTTTTAGCTTCCTGCAAATATAATTCGTAAGAAGAATTTAGCGCGCCCATGGTACGCCCCAGCGTTTCCAGCTGCCCGCGATAATATTCGTAACCGGAGTGTATCTGCTCCAGTCCGGCTTTGGACTGTTCATTGAGTTGCTGTATAACCATAGAACCTTTGCTGTATGAATCCGAGAGAGCGCCGGCAGATTCGCCTACTGCAGCAACTGATCCTGATGCGGAATGCATTTTTCCGGCTAAATCGGATGCTGCTGTCGCAAGATTTGAAAGTTCCGACATTTGATTCACCGAATCCGAAAATTTACGGATATTCTCTTTTAATTCGTCCGTCGTGGCCGCATCGATGTTTAAATCGAAATTAACACCTCCGCCGCTGCCTCCGCCAGCACGTGCATTCTGTTGAAATCCACCCCGATTATCGGGAACAATTTCGCTTCCGGATAACTCGGGGAAAACCGTATCCCAGTGATATTCTTTGGGAAGAGGCTCGAATGCCGAGATAACGAATATCAATGCTTCCACAGTCATTCCGGTAGTTAGCATTATACCTGCTCCGGACCAGTGCATAAGTTTGAATAATGCACCTGCGATAACTACTGAAGCACCCAAGCCATAAGCCATGGCTATAAAACGTTTTACTACTTTACTTTCAAAAAAACCCATGATCGTTAATTTTATATTTTTAATACTTATTTATGTTATCTGTAATTATTTTGACAAAGCGTTACTGCCTACGGCGGCGTCTCTGACAGTCCTGAACCCTATATACGAATGGGTACTGTCCATATAATTATAGTCTCTTACTCCGGTTTGCAGGAAATACGAAATATCCTTCCACGAACCGCCTCTGACTACTTTACGTTTTTTGCTTGCCTTGTCTTTTTTAGTAACCTGCCGATGATATACGGGAACAAGATCGTGTGTGGCTTCGTATGCATTTTCCTCAAAAGTATCGTTAACCCATTCGGCTACGTTTCCTGCCATATCGTACAGTCCGTATTCATTAGGCTCGTATTGAGCAACGGGAGCTGTCCGCGTGAATCCGTCGATGGCATAGTCTCCTCTTTGAGGTTTGAAATTTGCAAGAAAACATCCGCTGCTGTTGGCGTTATACGGGCCTCCCCAGGGATAAAGTCCGGCCTGCAGTCCGCCTCTTGCAGCGTATTCATACTCTGCTTCCGTCGGCAGGCGGTACTCCTGAGAAGGATACTGACTTCTGTATTTTTTTTCTTTCGCATGATACGATCTCCAGTGACAGAATGCCGTTGCCTGTCTCCATGACACTCCGACAACGGGATAATGATCGTATGCGGGATGCCAGAAATAATATTTGGCGTAAGGGTCGTTGTATGAATAGGAGAAGTCGCGTATCCACACTAAGGTATCGGGATAAACCGCAACAACTTCTTCTATTATGAACGAACTTCTATCCACAACATCAATAACTTCTCCGTCTTTGTTTATTGCTTTACCTACATAATGTCCCGATATGTTGCCGTTTTCGTCTTCTTCCTGAACCCATTTGGCTTTTGCAGCCTGATGCAAATCATAATATCTGTATTTATAAGCAAGTTTACGAACGTCTATAGCTCTTTTCTGTCCCAGAGCTTCCTCTTTTGAGTAGAAAAAATTCTGGTTTGTAAGAGCTTCAGAATGCTCACTGTAATTACGCTGCTTCGGAGATAAATGAATCGCCGTTCTGTAATTAAGCGGAATCTCATTCTGATCCGTCTCTTCTTCGTCATCCGATTCTATAATAAAATCGGAAACACCTTCAGCTGTCAGCGCTCTCCTTGCAATGGAATCAGCTGTCCAATAAACGAATGCTCTGTAAGCGATATTGGTCGTTTCGGTCTGATCCATGATGATTTCATCGGTGGTTCTGCGTCTTAAAGGGGCATTCATTGACCACATAAAATCCTCGTCGTTTGATCCCATTTCAAACGAGCCACGTTCAATTATAACCATATTCTCGGGCAGGGCTTCGAATCCTCTTTTCGATCCTTTCCCCCCTATTCCTCCTTTGTTTCCACATGAGGTTACAAAAAGAACAAATGCAGATAAAATTATTATTCTCTTCATGTCCATAATTTATAAATATCTTATACTTTTATATTTCTGTTTTCCTTTATCCAAATATACAGCAAATCTGTATGTCAACATAATCTCGTGGTTACTTCCTCCAAACCTGCTTAGCAGAGAGGTATTGTAACTGTAAGAATATCCTATTCTGAGTTCAGGAAATAAATTCATACCTGCAAGCAATCCTAAAGAACTTTTGAATCTGTAATCTAATCCCAGCCAGAATCTGTTCCGGTAAAAAAGAAGCGAATTTACAGAATAATTAGAACTTTTCAGATCTGTCAGCACCAATAACGAGGGTCTCAACTCAAACTCCGGATTTGCAAACACAATTCCATATCCGGCCATAATATAATAACTTCGAGGCAGTTTGGATGGATTATCCCCATAAACCAGCGTCGGACGAACCAAATGCATCACCGATAATCCCGCATATATTTTATTATATGTATAAAAAGCGCCCAAACCCATGTCAAAACTTTGCTGCGATTCTTTTCCTGTGGGGATAGCCGGATCGCCGGCTCCATCGGTCGTTCTCCAGCTTCCCGAACTGAGAGCGCTGAAAAATACTCCTGCAGATAAACCTAAATTTAAAGAACCTTTTTCTATTTCAAACTTGTATGCATATCCTATATTAAATGCCGGAGTGTTTAGAAATCCTGTCCTGTCGTCATAAAATGTGGCGGTTACTCCTCCCTGCACACCCCCTATATTCAAAGGGCCATTTATGTTCAGGACTGTTGTTCCGGGAGCCCCCTCAATCCCCGACATCTGTGTTCTGTTCATTACAAGTACATTGTAGTATTTGCTCGTATCGCTTCCCGCGTATGCGGGATTAACAAATGCCGGATTGAAAGACGTCTGGCCGAACATTTGTTCGTTTTGCGAAAACGCATCCACTCCATAAAACATTAAAAAGAACATTGCAATTTTACTTAAATATAACTTGCCTTTGCCTTCAATATTGACTTTCAAAGACCGTGCAAAGTAACATATTTTTTTTAGTATAAACAAGCGCTATAAATTCTTAATGTTAATAAATACTAATATATTTCTGCCGGTTTTTGCCGGTAGCGAATCTGTTTTAAAGACGGACCGTGTCTGCCGGCAATTTTGCAATCATCTTTTATACAGGAAATAATAACCGGATCTTTTCCGGATTTTTTTTGAATTTCCTTCCGAAAACAGTCCGTAATATCGCGATAATGGAAGGCTGTTTGCTTTGCCGGACGCTCTAAATTTATAAGAATATTTTTGATTCCATTCACATTATTTAACGTTATTCCGTTTGCCCAACTGGTAAATTTATCCACAATATTCCATATAAATTGAGCTTTCTTTTCATTTTTTTGACCTTTTTTTCCAATTTTATCATGACAAAAAAGTAACGGGGCAGGAAGCAATCCGGAAAATCCGATACTCCGGATTGCTTCGGACTGCACCCTTACAGTGACGCTTTTTGCAAGCAGTACATTAACAGGTTCTGCGTCTAACGCCGAAGGCGTTAAATGTGAATAACCCCGAGCAAGCCGCAGGCGCAGCTCGGGGCACTGTCTCCCCGTCATTAGAACTGCGAAGCAGTTCAACTCCTTCGGAGTTGAGTCGGGGGCGCTGCTATCCCCGAACTGCACTGCGTTTGTTCGGGGTTATTCATATTGAAGTCCTTCGGACTTCCGGCAGGCGTCATTACGCTTTCAGTTTCGGTACGAAACGGGTATTCGCAATGACGACCCGTCACGGATTGCTTCGCCTGCATGCCGACAGGCTGGTCGCATATCCAACTCACAAAAATAGACCGCGCGAGGAATAACTGTACTACCCCGTTACATTAAGACTTTCCTGTAAAAAATATGACAGTTGAGAATATCCGTTATAAGGGCAAAAAATTTTTTGCCCTACGACGGACGACCCAATGGACGACCCGTGGCGACGGCAATCCCGCTCACAAATTTATACCGGTAAAAGTATAAACCTGTCCGTTTATCCGCGGTTTGCAATGATAAAAAGGGTGAATACGACAGAGCTTTTTATATCTCATTTTAATATAATTAGCAATTAAACAGACAAAAATTAGCCGTCTTGTTTCTATTTTTTGTACTTTTGAGGCGAATTTATATTTATATTGAATGATGAAAACAGATGTGTTGTTAGGATTACAGTGGGGCGATGAAGGAAAGGGTAAAGTTGTTGATGTTTTGACCTCGGGATATGATTTTGTAGCCCGTTTTCAGGGAGGGCCTAATGCCGGCCATTCCTTGAAATTTGATGATATTGAAATAGTTTTGCATACGGTTCCTTCGGGAATTTTCCACAGGAACATTATTAATATCATTGGAAACGGTCTTGTTATTGACCCTGCGATTTTTCAGAAAGAATGTGAAGAGATTTCGAAACTGGGAGTCGAGCTTACGAAGCAGTTGCTTATTTCCCGAAAGGCTCATTTGATAATCCCCACTCACAGAATCATTGATGCGGCGTCGGAAGCATCCAGGGGGAAAACAAAGATAGGCTCTACCTTAAAGGGCATCGGTCCTACATACACCGACAAGACAAGCAGAAACGGTTTGCGCACAGGCGAAATATTCGAGCCGGATTTCAGGGAAAGATATGAGGCGCTTAAAAACAAGCATGTAGAATTTCTTAAACAGTTTGATTACAAATATCATATCGACGAAACGGATTTCTTTGCAGGTATCGAAAACCTGAAACGTTTCACTTTCGTGGACAGCGAATTTGTACTGAATAATGCCCTGAAAAACAATAAAAAAATCCTGGCTGAAGGCGCTCAGGGAACTCTTCTGGACATTGATTTCGGAACTTATCCGTACGTTACTTCGTCGAACACCGTATGTGCCGGGGCCTGTACGGGTTTGGGACTTGCACCGCAATCAATAGGAGAAGTTTACGGCATATTCAAGGCGTACTGTACGCGCGTAGGCAGCGGACAGTTTCCGACCGAGCAGATCAATGAAACGGGTGAAAAACTGCGTGAAACCGGTCACGAATACGGAGCGACTACCGGCCGGCCGCGACGTACCGGCTGGCTCGATATGGTCGCATTGAAATATGCCGTGATGATCGACGGCGTAACCCAGTTGATCATGACAAAAGCAGACGTGATGGATACTTTTGAAACTGTGAAAATTGCAGTAGCATACGAAATTAACGGAAAACAGACAGACGAATTTCCATACGAGCTGAACGATTCTGTCAAACCTGTGTATAAGGAGTTTAAAGGCTGGAAAACATCAATATCCGCAATCCGTACATACGAGGCTCTTCCTGCCGAACTTCAGGAATACATCGAATTTATTGAAACACAGACGGGCGTCCCTGTAAAAATCGTATCCGTAGGTCCAAACAGAGATGAAACAATAATACGTTGAGATGTGAAGATACAGGGAAATTGACAGTAACATATACACCGTTAAAAAAGAAAAAAACATTATTGATTTACAAAAGTTTTATATCTTTGTGGCGTAATTTTATAAACAATATAATGTCTAATCCATTAATTTTTAGATTAAAAGAATGAGTAAAGAACAGGAAGAAGGAACTCTTAGCGAAGAGAATTTGAACGAAAAAGACGTCATCGGAATCGAGACTGTCAGTGAAACTTTTGTTGAAGAAACAATCATTGAGCCCGGATACGAAGAACCGGAAACAGAACTGGACGAAACGGAACCGGAACAGGACGAAACAGAACCGGAACCGGAACAGGACGAAACAGAGCCGGATGAAACGGAACCGGAACAGGACGAAACGAAAACAGAAGAAGCCGTACCGGATCAGGACGAAACAGAAGAAGTTTCTCCTGTCAGCAGGAAGAAAAAGAAATTTAATGCATCTGTCCCTGCCGACGAATTTGACTGGGATGCATTTGAAGAATCTGCTTCGGCGGGAACATCCAAAGAAGAAGTAAAACAACTTTACGATCAAACATTGTCGAAAATTGTCGAAAACGAAGTAATTGAAGGGACTGTAACGGCAATGAACAAACGTGAGGTTATTGTTAATATCGGATACAAATCCGAAGGAGTTATAAACATCTCCGAATTTCGGTACAATCCCGATCTTAAAGTAGGAGATAAGGTTGAAGTGTATGTCCAGACCGCCGAGGACAAGAAAGGGCAACTGCTTCTGTCACATAAACAGGCACGTTCGCTGCGTTCGTGGGACCGGATAAACGAGGCTATGGAAAAAGACGAAATCGTAAAAGGTTACATCAAATGCCGTACGAAAGGCGGTATGATTGTAGATATTTTCGGTATAGAAGCTTTCCTTCCCGGCTCGCAAATCGATGTCAAGCCTATCAGGGATTTCGATGTGTTTGTAGATAAAACCATGGAATTTAAGATTGTTAAAATCACTCACGAGTTCAGCAATGTTGTCATATCTCACAAAGCGCTCATCGAAGCCGAACTGGAAGCACAAAAATCTGAAATTATTTCAAAACTCGAAAAAGGACAGGTTTTGGAAGGCACTGTCAAGAATATTACTTCATACGGAGTATTTATCGATCTTGGCGGCGTTGACGGACTTATCCATATCACAGACCTTTCGTGGGGACGGGTTAATGATCCGAGAGAAATCGTTACCCTGGACCAGAAAATCAATGTCGTTATTCTGGATTTCGACGATTCGAAGAAACGTATTGCTTTGGGTCTTAAACAGCTTACTCCTCATCCATGGGATTCTCTTGACGCGACCATGAAAGTTGGCGACGTTGTAAAGGGACACGTTGTCGTTATAGCGGATTATGGCGCATTTGTCGAAGTAGCGCCGGGCGTCGAAGGGCTGATTCATGTTTCGGAAATGTCGTGGTCGCAACATCTGAGAAGCGCTCAGGACTTTATGAAAGTCGGCGATGAAGTTGAGGCTGTAATCATTAATTTAGACAAGGACGAACGTAAAATGTCTCTGGGCGTTAAACAGCTCAAACCCGATCCGTGGGAAAATATCGAAGCAAGATATCCCATTGGCTCGAGCCATGTGGCGAAAGTACGTAACTTCACCAACTTCGGAGTATTCGTAGAAGTCGAGGAAGGTGTTGACGGACTTATACATATCAGTGATCTGTCGTGGACAAAAAGAATGCGTCATCCGAACGAATATACTTCGATAGGAGCAAACATAGATGTAGTGGTACTGGAAATCGACAGGGAAAATCGCCGTTTAAGTTTGGGACACAAACAGCTGGAAGAAAATCCCTGGGAAGTGTTCGAAACAATATTCTATCCCGATTCTGTTCACGAAGGTACAATCATTGAGATCTCGGATAAAAGCGCGATTGTTGCTCTGCCATACGGCGTCGAAGGAAATGTCCATGCCCGTCAACTGGTCAAGGAAGACGGTACTACCGCCAAACTCGACGAAAAGTTACTTTTCAAAGTTGTCGAATTTAACAAAAATGCCAGAAAGATAATACTTTCTCATACTCGCACGTATGAAGAGGCCAGGCATGAAGCGGAAGCCAGCGCAAAACGCTCCGAAGAAGCAAATACTCAGAAGGCAATTAAAAAGTTAAATTCATCGATGGAAAAGACAACTCTGGGCGATATTTCCGAATTTGCCGCATTGAAAGAAGAAATGAATAAAGATGCGGACGCCGAAAACGCCGCCGATAATGTCGCAAATACCGAAAATGCTGCAAAAGTTGTTGCAGATACCGATGATGTTAAAAATACCGAAAGTATTGAAAGC
>JAISPE010000267.1 GCA_031275145.1 Prevotellaceae bacterium
ACTATATTTGCGCCCTTAAAAGTTAAAGATGTATTAATAATTAAAATTAATGTAATAAAAAGGAGTAAGTATATATGGAAAATAAACCTGCCATAGTTATTTTGTGTGGAGGAGGACCCGCTCCCGGAATGAACACCGTTATCAGTTCTGTGTCAAAGGCATTCCTGAAATCGGGATTTCGTGTAATCGGCCTGCACGAAGGATACAAGGATCTGTTTGCCGAACAGCAAAAGACCGTCGATATAGATTTTGATTTTGCCGACAGAATATTCAACGTCGGCGGAAGCAATCTGAAAATGAGCCGTTACAAACCCAAAGATTCGGAGTTTCGGCCCGATTTCTTTGTGAAAAACAACATCAAACTGCTGGTGACTATCGGCGGCGACGACACTGCTTCGACTGCCAACCGCATATCGAAATATCTTGCCGAAAATAATGTCAGTATACAGAATATTCACGTGCCGAAAACGATAGATAACGACCTTCCTCTTCCCGAAGGCATATCAACATTCGGTTACCAGTCGGCAAAATCGGAAGGCGTGCGTATCGGAAACGCTATCTACGAAGATGCCCGCACAAGCGCACAGTGGTTTGTAATGGCTGCAATGGGACGTTCTGCCGGACATTTAACCTTCGGCATCGGCGCAGGATGTCATTATCCGATGATTATCATCCCCGAAATGTTCAACAAAACACAGATTTCGTTAGACAAAATCGTCCGCCTGACAATATCTTCAATCATAAAACGCCGGATTCTCAATATCTTTTACGGTGTGGCGATTATCAGCGAAGGAGTTTTTCACACTCTGTCCAACGAGGAAATTATATCCACAGGCATAACATTTACATACGATTCTCATGGCCATCCCGAACTCGGCGCTGTAAGCAAGGCTCATATTTTCAATGTTCTTGTCCAGAACAAACTGACCGAACTCAAAATAGACGTTAAAACCCGTCCGGTTGAGCTGGGATACGAACTGCGCTGCGTTCCTCCCAAAGCATTCGATCTTATGTATTGCAATCTCCTGGGAATCGGGGTGAAAATCCTGTTCGACCGGAAAGAAACAGGATGTATGGTTTCTGCAGATGTCAATGGAAATATAAAACCAATCCATCTGAAAGATATGGAAAACCCCGAAACAGGGAAAATCGAGCCGCGTCTGGTAAACATCAACGGAAGTAAAGCTCAGGTGATATATCAGCATGCGCTGCACTACCTCACTGCCGAAGATTATGAGGCGGCAAAAACATATCTGAAAAATCCGGAAGAATATGATTTCAACAGGATTCTGAACTGGACGGATTAGAACAGGATTTACAGCATGTTTTCCATCGTTCGACGCAGGACTGCGTCGGATCAAGAACGAAACTCCGGTTTATGCAAACCGGAGTTTTGCTTTAAAGGCTTTTGCGGTAATAAAGAATTGCGACAGTTGAGTTTGCGATGCGTCAGGAGTTAGAGATGTTTCCCTAAATAGAATTTTCCATGACATCTTCTGCCGCAGGTGTCACGACAATCAATGTTTTTGAACGCGAAATCATCGTTACAATTTCCTCGATGTTGTTGTTGTGCATACGGATACAGCCGTCGGTAGCTCTCGATCCGAGAGTTTCGGGGAGATGAGTTCCATGTATTCCGATGTGATAATGTTCTTTAAAACGGACGAAATATTTACCGTAAGTTCCTTTTATTTTACCTTTTCCGTCGTTAAAGTCATAATCCCAGTCAGAAGCGTCGTGTATTGCATAAACGGTAAAAATTCCTTCGGGCGTTTTTTTATCTCCCGATTTTTTCTTGTCACCGGGATTCCTGCCCGTAGCTATCGGAAAAGTCAGCATTGTACTGTCGTGATATTGAATCATCCGCAACTTTAAATCCTGTTTTGAAACGAGTATAAGGTCTGTTTTACCGTCTTTTTTATTCAAAGAATCATGTCCGGCTTTGTATGCCATAACAGTTCCGGCATCGGGAATATACAGGACCTCGAGTTCGAACGGTTTATCTTTCGCAATATCCTGTAAAATAACGTATGACCAGACCTCCTGCCGCAGACTGTCCGTTTTTACCTCTATTGTTTGAACGCCCATTTTTCTCTTTACAATATCTTCTTTCCCTGTTCCTTTGATCAGGAAACGTGAAGCTCCGTCGAAATTTTCGAGACAAACGACAGAATCAATATCCCAACCCTCGAATTTTCCTATTATTTCCGACGGGAGACTGCGGATTTCGGGCAATTTGCTTGCGGTCAGTGTATCCACATTGATGACAATACGGTTACCCGGTTTTTTATTTGCACAGCAGACAGTGAGCAGGCAACTTAATAATATAAACAATAGTCTGTGTTTCATTTTTTAAGATTAGTTTTATAAAATTACAAATCCTGTTTATTGTATCTGTAATAACAGACAAGATAGCACAAAACGATGTAAACGACTGTTGCGGCAAGATAAGCGTATTCGGAATGCGGATCGTTTATGTCTAACATTTGCCGCAGAGTTTTCAACTGATTGGGCATAAGCAAATGTTCCGAAGATGATATCGGCAAAAATCCGCCTATTTTCTCTATCCATCCTCCCGCACTGATTTTGTTGAGATAGTTCTCCAAAATGTTTTCGATAATAAGCGAATAGACAAAAAACAGTCCTACCGAGAGAACCGCCTTTCTCAGCAGCAGAGCGAAAAGAAATGCAACGCCAAGATACGCGACTGTCTGCATGAAAAAGTAGAAAAGAAACTTGAGGTTTTCGGACGAAACAGCGCCGGGCGACATTCTTGTAACAAAAGCGGAGATAAAGGCTATTATCGTGGTAAACAAAGCTAAAGCGACGATGAGCAATATTTTCGTCGTGATATATTGCGTACGGCTCAGTCCGTCGATAACATTTTGCCGGTTTGTGCGATATGTGTATTCGGCACATGTGTGCATGATTATCACAAAACAGGGAAGAACGAGCAGATAACTTGAGATATAATAAGATATAATTGCCCAGACATTGGGAGATTCGGTTATAAAACTGCTGGGGCCGCCTTTGCTGCTGTCAATGATTTCCGAAGCGATGTAATTGACCCCGAAAATGCTGATTACAAGCAAAGCCATCAGTATTATGAACGACCGGTTTCTTTGCAGTTTTAAAATTTCAATACTTAAAAGATGTAACATATTCTTTCTTTATTATTTTGTGAGTTCTAAAAATTTCGATTCAAGATTTTTATTCTTTGCATTCAGCCGGCTAAGGACGATGCCGTTGTCGAAGCAGTGTTTATTGACCTGCTGCGGGCTTAACTGACCGGCATAATGGGTAACCGTTACAACGCCATCCGATTCGTTTACCTCTAAAACGCCGTCCAGTGTTTTTAAAATGTCTGCAAGATTTTCCAGATCACCGGCAGCAATTTCTATCATTGCGGTTGCCTTTGATGTCACAGTATCTGTGGTTATTGTGCCTGTTTCTTTGGATAAGGCCCCGGTAATATCGCCGGCGGTCAGCAATTCGCCCTTTTTCAGGATCGCCACATGTGTGCAGACTTTTTCGACTTCGTCGAGCAAATGGCTGGCAAGGATAATTGTTTTCCCTCCTTTTGCCAGCTGTTTAATCAGCTGCCGGATTTCGGATATGCCTTCGGGGTCTAATCCGTTTGTCGGTTCGTCCAAAATTACGATTTTAGGATCGCCGAGGAGAGTTGAAGCAATCGCAAGTCGCTGTTTCATTCCGAGCGAGTATGTTTTGAACGAACTGTGTCGCCGTTCAAACAGGTTTACCTTTTTCAACACTTTCGGGATTTCGGAAATATCGCAGCCCTTGATTTTGGCCACTATGGTCAGGTTTTGATAAGCAGAAAGATATGGATAGAAATTAGGTGTTTCCAGCAAAACGCCCATATCCTTTCTGATTTCGTTAACGGGCTTCGAACCGTCGAAAAACTTATATTCGCCCGCAGA
>JAISPE010000324.1 GCA_031275145.1 Prevotellaceae bacterium
TGGGTGTACGACAAAATTCCCTTTTAATAAAAAAGGATATACAAAACGGACATAGCCATAAGATTTGGAGAAAAAAAGAAAAGGTTATATGTTTGTAAAAAAAATGAATAACATATAACCTTATTAAAAATGAATAGTACAAAGATAGAAAAACAAAATGAAAAAATAGACTGTCTATTTGCAACATTTAAAGAAAAAATGCAAAAAGAAATGTCGATGATAGATGAAAAGACTGACAGTTACGAGTTTGAGAAAAAGATAAGCGAGCAGATACAGATATTTTCTCGCGACCTCTATCAAACGATGTGTGGAGAAGAGAACGTACCGAAAAATTCAAAGATGGAGTTATTAACAAGTTTTGGAGAGATACAGCTACGAAAAACCCATCCGTTGGCAGTATCCCCCTCCGGTTATAAGATAAGCGCATATTTACAGGCACAAATGTGTCGCCTGGGAAGTAAAATGGTATTTGACGAAGCATCGGAGGAATTGAATCTGTTAAAACATATACCGTGCAACGCCAAACAGATAGAAAGAATCTGTCATCATTACGGAGATTGCATTGCATCAACAGATTTACATAAAGAGTACGAAAAAGAAATAAAATCACAGGATGCAAATATTTCCACAACGAAATCACAGGAAAAAGATTCCACTTTTTATGTAATGATGGACGGCAGCATGATACTGACACGGGATAAAGAACAGAAATATAAAGAACTCAAATTATTCCGTTCATTTTATTCGGAGAATAGAATTGAACGCATTTCAAAAAACCGCAATATGATAACAGAATCAACATATATTTCACATTTGGGCAGTCATGACAGGTTTCTTGATAAAGTATTGGAATCCTTACCGAAAGATACCGGTCCTGTTTTCATTGCCGACGGCGCTAAATGGATTTGGAATTTCGCAGAAACATATTTTCCCGAGAATCGACAAATATTAGATTATTTTCATTGTAAGGAACATCTTTGTGAATTTGCAAAAGACTGTTTCAGTGATGATGAAAAAGATAAAAGAAATAAATGGGTTGAGGACCATATGGATTTATTGAAAAATGAACAGGTGGAACTCTTTTTCGAGAAACTGGACAAATTGGAAACTGAATCAAATCATGTAAAACTGAAAAAAAACAAACTGCTAACTTATCTATTAAATAACAAAAAACGAATTAATTACGGCGCATTTTTAAAAGAGGGTTTACTCGTCGGTTCCGGCGCTATGGAATCGGCTAATAGAGATGTGATACAAAAAAGATTGAAATTATCCGGTCAACGATGGACGGTCAAAGGGGCTAATCAAATTGCTAATCTTAGAACTTGTTATAAAAGTAATAAACACGGGTTTGTAATCTTTATTATTAAAAATTTCAAAAAAACAGGGTGAAAAGGGATTTTTGTCGTACACCCTCCGTCGATTGATCACCCTTCCTCCTATACGCGAACTCGCAGGCACAACTCTCTGGTAGTACGAATCTCTGGACGCGGCGGTGTTCATTCCCATGATCGGTTCGTTTTCGGAATCTTCGTAATCGCCCCAACGTCGCACATCAAAATAGCGGCGGTTTTCGTAAAGAAATTCGATCATCCGTTCCTTCTTGATTTTTTCGAGAACACAATCGGCGTCGTCGAGCTCGGTGTCGGTCAGTCCGGGCAGTCCTGCACGGTAGCGCACCTGATTGAACGCGTTTTTGATTTCGTTTTTGTCACGGAAGTATGTATGTGAAATCCCGTCTGTTTCGATGGCAAAACTTGCACCTGTGAGGGCATTTAGCGCTTCGGCGTACGAAAGCAGGATTTCCGCATACCGTATGATCGGAAAGGTTTTATCGAGAATCCTTGCGCCGGAACCTGCGGTACAGTCTATCGGATTGATGAATTTTTTAATGACATAACCGGTAATCGGATGGTTGGCCGGATTGGTGACGCTCGACCGGCCGTCGGGACCGTCGCTGGTATAGTAAGCCGTAGTATTCCGGTGCTTCCCGTCGGTAGTCGACAGATTGGGCCAGAAACATTCGTTGAAACCTATGGATGCGTAGAAGCGCATTTCGCGGTTGACATACATGTTGCTCACGCCGCTGTTCAGCCGGTAGCCCGAAAATGTTTGCATCGTACTGGTGAATCCCTCTTCCTGATACGGATATTCAAGGCTGTAAGCAGTTATTGGCCGTCCGTCGCGCATTTCGTATGCATCGACAATTTTCTGGGTTACGCACATTCCGTTGCCTCCCTCGTTCATAAAAGGAAAAGCCTGAATGCAGGCATAGTTTCTCAACGAGCTGGATGTTCGCGCCCAGATAAATTCGGGATTGACATACGGAACAGTTTCGCTGTTGAACATTTCGGAGTATGAGCGCAGATGGTCTATTCCGACAGAGCCGTTCGGGAAAGGTTTGCCGTAATTGGGATCGTCAACCTTTCCACGGAACTGCGGAGTATTGTCGTCTGCAATCACAGTATGCAGGCCGTATGCGGGCAGCCCGTCGATCTGGAAGTCTATAACTCTTTTGGCAGCGGCGGCGGCCACAGCCCAGCGTTTTGCGTCATACGTCTGGGAGATATAATGTTTCCCGTCGGTTTTGCGCGTCCATGCTCCGAAATACATTCTTGCTGCAGTGCCTCCATTATACAGCGGGCTTGCATGTATCAGCCTGAGCCTTGCCACCAGCGCCAGCGCCGCGCCTTTGGTCGGCAGACCGTAGTCCATGATTGAAGTCGCCTTTGCCGGCAGATTCTTTGACGCTTCTTCAAATTCGGCACATATATAGTTAATACACGTGTCGTAGAGGTCGCGCGGACGGTCGTAGTGCGTCATCTCTTCGTTGTTCAGCTCTATCAGATCGCCCATAAGCACAACCGGTCCCCAGTTCATCACTAAATTGTAATATGCATAAGCACGGATGAAACGGTTGTAGGCAAGTATCTTCTGCCGCTCGGCCATTGTCCAGTCGGGCGCCTCGTCGATACGCGAAAAGATGACATTGCACTGCCGTATGATCTGGTAATACAGTTTCCAGTATGAACTGAAAGCGCTGTTCTCCGCATCCATTTCGCCGAGTACAAACCCCATTCCCCGGTATGTGCCTGTCGCGAACAGAGTGAATGCTTCGTCGGTAGCCATAGGCCCCGGCGTATAGTTGCCGCCAAGG
>JAISPE010000370.1 GCA_031275145.1 Prevotellaceae bacterium
TCCCGGGTCGAATATTGTCCTGTTATCGTCGCCGACATAATGAGCGCCCATCAGGGATTTGTCTAAACATGCGAGCTGTGTTACGTACAGTTCCGCCGAATCTCCGCCTGTGCTTACGACAACTCTTGACGTACGTCCCGAGCCGTCAAACGGAGGCGCATCGACTTTCAGTTTCAAAGTAGCGCCGTTGATTTCCGGGGTGATCCACGAATCTGCGATGTCTGCCGTAAAAGTAAAGCCGGGTATCTTTGAACTTACCGTTACGGTTTCTTCGCCCGCCAATCCCGAATTGAATGTAATCTGCGAGGGGCTTACTTTCAGCGGGGCTGGCGCCTGCGTTACGACAATCTCAACAGGCGGCACTCCTTCCTGCGATGGAATTGTAATAACGATTTTTGCCGAGCGCGTATCAAGGTCAAAATTCTGACTGACGTTGATTTTAAAATTGCTCTTCGTAGTATCCGAAAGCGTACACCATTCGGGATTGCCTTCCACCGCTACATCGTATTTCCCGCTGGTGATTACGATAACCGTCTTATCTCCTCCGGTTACACTAAATCCCAGACTTTTGTCTTCGTCGCTTACCGACAGTATCGCCGTCGCACCCTGGATTACGGTGATTTCCACGTCCGCTGTTCCCGTCATCGATACGGTGATTTTGGCGCTGCGCTCTTCAGTTCCGGTATTTGTGGTAACGCTGATTTTGAACCCTGTTGCTACTTTCGAAACTGTACACCATTCGGGATTGCCTTCCACTGTTACCGTATATTCCCCGTTTGCAGTTACGGCAACGACGGTGTCTCCTCCACTCCTTGAAAACGACACGATTTTGTACCAGTTGTCGATAATCAGCGCGGGCTCAAGTCCGAGCTGTGTCACGACAATCTCGACATCCGTACATCCGGGCGAAGCCAGTATGATTTCAGCCGTACGCTGCGCGCGCGCTGTGTTTTCGGACACATTGACCTTGAATCCCTGATTTCCAACATCCGAAACCGTACACCAGTCTTCGCCGGTCTTAACAGTTGCCGTATATGTCCCGCTGGCGGTTACGGCAACCGACACACTTCCCGCAGCATTGGTGAACGATACACGCCTTTCGGATTCGCGTACCGTCAGTTCCGCTTCTGTGGGTTCCTCTTCCTTCTCACTGCAGGCAAACATTAAAACTGTCAGTGAGAAAGCCATCATTAAAATTTTATAAATTCTACTCATAATAATTTAATTTTAAATTTTCTATTCATTATTTTTTAAATTTCAGGGTTGAGATTCGATACTGTTTTATTTTAATTGGTCTCATCTCAACCGGTTAATTTTGTTTAATTTTCCCTTTGCTGAAACAAAGGGCGGGTAGCTTGCCGACACCGGTATAAAACGGGGTCTCACACATGCGCGCCGGACAACATGACTGGCTAATTTTCATAATTGACAGATATGTTAGTCCTGCAAACTCTGTTAATTTTGTCAAAAAATCGCCGGCGGCAAACCGGTATTCTTCTTAAGAACCCGGAATCATTATTTTCTTTCATGAGGAATCATATACTTTCATAGCTTCAGTTTATTAAAAAATTTATATGAAGTGATCTGTTTTCATTCCTGAATACCGGAAATGCAGTCTTCGCTCCGCCGTATGTTTTACTGTATGAAAAAGACGGATTATATATATAAGGTATGTCGCCGGACAAAAAAAATCCGCGGGAAAATTGTTTTCCCGGGTGATTAACTCTTCTACATGCTTCTCTACGAAGCTGTAGTCTCTCTCTCTCTCTCTCTCTCTCTCTCTCTCTCTCTAAAAAAATCGTGCCAAACCAGGTAATCGCCTGATTCATCGGATAATTATGTGAGAAAAACAGATTCATGTTATAATATCTTTTACCAAATTTATTATCGTTTCTACGGCGCAAAGATAATGTATTTTTTTAATACGAAAAACAAAATGGTGTTTTTTTTGTTAAAAAAAAAATCAGAGAAAAAAACGGTAAAAAAAAACCGGGTGTTCAAATGCAGTCGCCTGGTCGTCATTGCGAAAAAATGTCATTGTATATATTGTTATTTAAAATTAGATATAAACGAGGTTTTTTGTACTGCGTTTGAACACCCTGCCCTGCAAGGAAAAACTTATTTCGTAATACTTACAGAAGACACAAAATGGCTACTCCGTCCATTCATACATCCAAAAATCCCTATATTTGCATAAAAATATTATGCAGGATAATTACTTGAAGACCTTTGAATTTGAAAAAGATATACTGGGGAACGGTTTCCGGCAAATGACCATACAGATGAAACCGGATCGGGAGGGGGATGTTTTCTGTACGCTGATATGCGCCGAAAATGTTCCGCAATACGAATGGAATGTGCTGTACGTACACGGTTTCAGCGATTATTTTTTCCAGACGGAAATGGCCGGACAATTTCGTCGAAACGGTTATAACTTCTATGCTCTGGATTTGAGAAAATGCGGACGTTCGACAAGACCGTGGCAAACGCCCAATAATTTGTACGATATAAGTGATTATTATGAAGATATAGACGCCGCAATAGCACAGATAAAAAGGAAAACAAACGGCAGACTGATCCTTTTGGGACATTCGGCTGGAGGTTTGGCTTTGTCGCTGTATCTGCACGACAGACCCGAAACTGCGGTTGATGCTCTGATTCTTAACAGTCCGTTTCTGGATTTGAATATTAAGGAAAATCTCAAAAAATTCGTACTTCCGCTTATTTCGGTGTCAGGAAAGTTTTTTCCGAATGTAAGGATAAAAAAGGGATTGTCACTGAATTATGGCTATTCCATCTCGAAAAAAAGATATGGCGAATGGGAATATAATGAAGAATGGAAACCTGTCGCCGTCTCTGAAGTAAGCATGAGCTGGCTCAGGGCGATTTACAGGGCGCAATGCAAACTGCGCAAAGGATTGGCGATAAAATGTCCGGTTTTAGTCATGCGTTCCGATAAATCGTTCAAAAACAAACACTGGTCGGACAAATTCACGAAAGCCGACGCTGTACTCAATGTGGAACATATCGGAAAATATGCTTCGCTGTTGGGACAACATGTAACCGAAACCGTTATCAAAGACGGTTTGCATGACCTGTTTTTATCCGCCCGCGACGTCAGAATGCAAGCGTACGAACGTATGTTCGAATGGATTTTAGATTTACGATTTTAGATTTACGATTTTAGATTATTGCTTACGCACGAAATTGTCAGCGAAGTGTGTGCGTAAGCAATAATCTAAAATCGTAAATCTAAAATTTTAAGCAGTACCTGCAAAACTTTTTTGGTTTTAAAAGTTTTCTGTTTACCTTTGCGCCCGGAAATAATGAACCGGTCATGAGACAGAGAATAATAGAAGGAGCATTAAAAATATTTATCCATCAGGGCATAAGGGCGACGACGATGGACGATGTCGCCAAACAGCTGGGGATTTCGAAACGTACGATATACGA
>JAISPE010000027.1 GCA_031275145.1 Prevotellaceae bacterium
ACATAGACAGTTTCCCGCGGCGTTTTCAGAAGATGCTTGCTGGCTGCATACTGAGTAATCACCTTCAACCGGTATACGCCCGTTTCCAGATCGGAAGGAACAAGCAGCATCAGTCTGGACGGGTTATTCACAATGATATACTCCTCATTCAGTCTGCGGGAAGAAAACTTAGTATGTTAGCTGTTCCGCCGAAGGCTGCGGAAAAGGAATGTTGTGTATACATTTTCCTGCCGGAACATCCGGGAAGAAACCGGCTGTGCCGACAGTTTTTTCACTGATAAATCCATTCATATATGAAAAAAATAATATTTACTGCTATAAATTTATGTATTTTAATATCATCGTGCAGTACTGACAGGCAAAATACAGATATTGCCGATTCTTCAATTTTAATAGATCTTGATAAAATTGAAAGAAAGGACACTGTCCGTACATCTTCAATTTTCAGGAAAGTCAGGACAGTTATTCTGGAAGACAACGACAGTGCACTTATCGGCAATATTGACAGGATAGAAGTATTTGACAGCGCCATTTTTGTAATAGATGCAGGAATAGCTAAAAGAATATTTGTCTATAATATGGAAGGCGGATATATCCGGCAAATCGGAAATCAGGGACGCGGTCCGGGAGAATATCTACACATGACCGACTTTTGTATTGACCGCGATAACAGACATGTCTGCGTGCTGGACGATGCAAAAAAAAGGATTCACAGGTATAATGCGGATAACGGAAAATATGCCGGGTCTATAAAATTACCTGACGATGTTTCGGTTAACTATATTGCCTGTAACAATAACAGGTTTTATGTAACTGTCTGTTCATACGATCTTTCGCAAAGGGATAACATGATGCTGGAAATTGATGTCCCGACATCAAAATTTAAAATGTATATAAGCGCCGGACAGTATAATCTGGGATGGAACGCGAATGCGTTTTCCGACTTTAATTTTTTTGTATCCAAAAATTATCCTTTCAAATATGCGGGACTGTATATGAATACCGTTATAGCAATTACAAATGACAGTATTTATCCGTATGTTACTTTGAAGAGTAAGGACTGGGTGAAAAAAACGGATTTACTTCCCGAAGAAGAGGTAATGAACGGGGCGTCGCAGGAGGTGATTACATACAAAAAAAACAGAATGGAACGGATACACAGTTATATGGAAAGCGACGGTTATATTTACTTTGAATATTATCAGCGGGTGGAGAGTTATCCCGTTATTTACGATAAACACACAAAAGAGATTCGGCATTATAATTTTTTAAAGAATGACCTCGTATTCGGCAAAGGTACTCCGGATACCAAATTCTATTATACAACCCCGAAAGCGGCCTATGATTATTTGAACTTTGACAGACTGAACAGGATTCTTGACGGGATCGAAGACAGTACCGTCGAACTTGCTTCATCTCTGGATAAAAGAGAAGATATAGCGAATCTGGACAGGGAACGTTTTGTGATTTTTGAATATGAATTTAAGTAATAAAGGGTGTACGACAAAATTCCCTTTTTTTGACAAAATTTTCCTTTTTTTGACATAATTAACACAATTAACAGAATTATAGTATGCTCGGTACAGTTTTGTGATATGGGATTGCGGGTCAAGCCCGCAATGACGACAATACACCCCTGTTCCACGCTTCAAGCCCGCAATGACGACAGTACAACCCCGAAATCACAGCAGGCGTCAGCCGTCATTGCGGGCATGACCCGCAATCTCCCGTTATCACAAAACTGTACCGTGCGAGGAATAACAGACTTTGTAAATTTTGAAAATTCTGTTAATTATGTCAAAAAAAAGGGGATTTTGCCGTACACCCGTAATAAAATATATACAATATTTTTGAGATTACAGAATTTTGAGTACGTTTGTAACCGTTTTTAGTAAAATTTTTATGTATATCAAGAAGAAAACAAAGATTGTAGCAACAATATCGGACCGGCGCTGCGATGTAGAGTTTATTGCAGAGCTGTATAAGTACGGGATGAATGTCGCCCGTCTGAACACCGCGCATCTTACCCCCGAAAGCGCGATGACAATAGTCCGCAACGTCAGACAGATATCGGATAACATCGCTATCCTTATCGATACCAAGGGACCCGAAATGCGTCTGACGGCAATGGACAGCGAAGAGGGTTTCGAGGTTAAGAAAGACCATATTCTGATCATTTCCGGCGACAGGGAAAAACAGTCGTCCGAAGACAGGCTGTATGTCAATTACGAGGGTTTTGTCAGCGATGTGCCCGTAATGTCGAAAATACTGATAGACGACGGCGAAACGGAACTGACAGTGACCGACAGGACAAAAGACTATCTGCTCTGTACCGTAATGAACGACGGCAAAATAAAAGGGCGCAAAAGTGTAAATGTCCCGGGCGTTCATGTAAAACTGCCGTCTTTAACTGCCAGGGACATCGAGTTTATATACTGGGCAATTGAAAATGAAATTGACTTTATCGCCCATTCGTTTGTCAGGACAAAACAGGATCTGATAGATATTCAAAAAATTCTGGACCGGCACAGCAGCCATATAAAACTCATTGCCAAAATAGAAAACCGGCAGGGAGTGGACAATATCGACGAAATACTCGGCCATGCGTACGGGATCATGGTTGCACGCGGAGATCTCGGAGTGGAAATCGAGGCCGAAAAGATTCCCGGAATACAGAGGATGCTGCTGAAAAAGTGCCGCGAACGCAAGTCGCCCGTGATAATCGCCACACAGATGCTTCATACGATGATCGAACATCCGCGGCCTACACGCGCCGAGGTAAGCGACGTCGCCAATGCCATCTATCAGCGTTCCGACGCTTTGATGCTGAGCGGCGAAACAGCCAGCGGCAGCTATCCGGTGGAAGCGCTGAAAACAATGTCGAAAATAGCTATCGAAATAGAATCGCAGCTTGGCGCCGAGCCGGACATCAGTCTGAAAAACGTCACGCAGCCTACGGCGGCAATACTTTGCAGGGCGGCGGTAGAAGCGTCTGTCAGGCTGCCGATCAAAGCAATAGTTATCGACACTCTGTCGGGAAGGACAGGCCGTTACATCGCCGCTTTCCGCCCCAAAGCGCCCGTCTTCGCAAAATGCTATAAAAGCCATTCCATGAGAGAACTTGCTCTTTCCTACGGCGTCTTTGCCACAATGATGGCCCCGCGCCAAACAAAAGACGAATTTGAACACGCAGCAATAGAATCTCTGCTCGAAACCGGCTGCTTTAAACCCGAAGACCTGATTGTCATTATCGGAGGAAGTTTCGGCCCCTCGGAAGGAGCATCGTTTATAGAAGTGAGCTCCGCAAAAACCGTCAG
>JAISPE010000029.1 GCA_031275145.1 Prevotellaceae bacterium
AGAGCCGGGAGAAGAAAATAAGGAAGACACTGAATCCGAATCCGGCAGTTCTCCGGCAACAGATTGATCGCATGTACAGGGAATCGACTGAGGATTTTTGTCAGAGTGTGTTTGGCTACGCCAAACTAAAGTTTGGTTATGCCGATTTTCAATTCAAATTGTTGTATTTATCTCATCCCTGTAGCTGGTATGTTCAAAATGTGAGGTTGCTAAAAATATTTTTTTGTTCAAGTTCCACAGACAAAAATCCTGCATGGTCTTGCAGGGTATAAATTTTCGAACCCTCATTTTTTACGATAGGGGGAACAGAAAACGGAAGCATCGGAGTTGTTGATCTGTGCGAAATATACCTATCCCGTTACCTTAATTATTTAAGGATGGAGTTAAGAGAGTTATTAGCGGACAACTATGACTTTGTGCGATCTTTGTGCCCTTGGTGCCTTTGCGGTAAAAATATCTGCGGTAAAAAAGGAATAGCCATAAAATTTGTAATTTGTTTTATATAATAAAATTACCTTATCTTTGCACTATAATTACGTACAAATGATTAGTAGGAGATTACTTAGAATCAAAGTTTTAAAAGAGTTATACGGATATGTAACGGGAGAAAAAAACTCTTTACCTGCTGCGGAAAAAGAATTGAAATTAAGCATTAACAAGACTCATGAACAATACAAGTATCTGTTTTGTTTCATTCCGTTGCTGCAGGAATATGCTCAAAACAAGATAGAAATAGGGCGTCAGAAGTTTCTGCCGACAGACGAGGAGAAAAATCCCAACATGAAGTTTATAAACAATAAATTTATAAAACAGATTGCAGAAAACAGAGATCTGCAAAACTTTTCAGCCAGAAACTCTGCCATTCTGGCCGATGCGACAGTCGTTGTCGGGAAGATGTATAATAACATTATCGGAAAAGATTATTTTGCAGAATACATGACTCATCCCGAAACTTCCTTTAAGCAGGACAGGAAACTGATTGTCGATATCCTTAGCAATGAATTTGAGGATTTTGAGGATCTGTATTCATTGCTGGAAGAGCAAAGCATCTACTGGACCGACGAACCCGAATTTGTCGTCAGCAACATTATCAAAACAGTCGGTTCCATTAAGGAAAACAAACCGTTTTCACTGATGCCCTTATACAAGAACACTGATGACGAGATATTTGCCGAACGTCTGCTCAAACACGCGGTTGTGAATTATGACAAATACAATATCCTGATAGACGAACATACTCCCAACTGGGATGTGGAAAGAATCGCTTTAATGGATATACTGATACTGATAATCGCAACTTCGGAATTTATCGAATTTGCAGATATTCCGGTGAAAGTAACCCTTGACGAATATATCGATCTGGCGCGATTTTACAGCACTTCGAGCAGCTGCGTATTTGTAAACGGAGTACTCGATAAAATTGTAGATTATCTTGAGAAAAACAACATGCTTCGCAAACTGGGAAAAGGATTGGCCTAATGACAGCAAAAGAAATATTCAGACAAATCAGGAAGAAGAAAAGTTTTCTCTGTACGGGACTGGATACCGACATGAAAAAATTGCCGGAATGTATACTCTCCGAACAGGATCCCGTGTATTCTTTCAACAGGGCAATTGTTGATGCAACTGCCGGTTATACCGTAGCTTACAAACCGAACCTCGCATTCTACGAAATAAACGGGGAAAAAGGATGGCTCTCGCTGAAAAAAACAGTCGCATACATACGGGACAGTTATCCGGATATCTTCATTATTGCCGACGCAAAAAGAGGCGACATCGGCAACACCTCGGAAATGTATGCGGAAACGTTCTTCAAAACATTTGATTTCGACGCTGTAACACTATCTCCGTATATGGGAAAGGATACTGTCGGGCCTTTCATGAAATTTACGGATAAATGGAGCGTGCTGCTCGCCCTGACTTCAAATCCTTCTGCAAACGATTTTCAATATATCGAAGACAGTAAGGGCGTTTGTCTGTTCGAAAGAGTTTTAAGCACGTCGAAGGAATGGGGCAATATTGATAACACAATGTACGTTGTCGGGGCAACCAGAGCGGAAATGCTGACAAAAGTCAGAGCAGTTGTGCCGGAGCATTTTTTGCTTGTTCCGGGAATCGGAGCGCAGGGCGGCAGTCTGGAAGATGTTGCAAAATATGGAATGAACAGTATTTGCGGATTGCTGGTAAACTCGTCAAGAGCAATATTATATGCCGATAAAACGGAGAATTTTGCCGGCGCTGCATCAAAAGAAGCAAAGAAAATGCAACAGGAAATGGAAAAATTGCTTGATAAATATGTATGAGTTATGAGTGATGAACAGCTGGCGCAAGCTATCTCATCACTCATCTCTCCTAAACGATGAACGAAAGAATTAAATCATACTGTAATAAAATAGCGGACATATACAGTCTGCCAGAAGCCAAATCCATTATTTTCATGATAATGAAACACTATTCGGGATTAAGCCTTGCGGAAATACTGTCGGGACAAAAGATTAACGCCGAAGCGGAAAAGCAAATCATAGCCGCTCTGGATAAGATTTTACTGAAAAATCCTGTTCAATACATACTTGGCGAAACGGAATTTTATGGCAGGAGATTTTTCGTTAATGAAAATGTCCTTATCCCACGCTGCGAAACGGAGGAACTTGTAGATTTGGTCATCAAAGAAAACCGTTTCAACACGATGAATATACTGGATATCGGTACGGGAAGCGGCTGTATAGCCATAAGTCTGGATTGCGAATTACCCGAAGCAAAGGTTTATGCCATAGATATTTCACCGGAAGCGATAAAAGTCGCCGAAAAAAATTGCACATACAACAAAGCCGGCGTTCTGTTTGCCGAATATGACATACTTGGAAGCTCGAAATTTCCGTACGGCATGAAATTCGACGTAATAGTTTCCAATCCGCCATACGTAAGGATGAGTGAAAAGCAGTATATGCACGAAAACGTACTTGAACACGAGCCTCATATAGCTTTATTTGTAGACGATTCTTCACCTCTGGCATATTATGAAGCCTGTCTGCGTTTTGCCGGAAACCGTCTTGCAGACAAAGGCAGGATTTATGTCGAAATAAATGAATTTCTGGGCAAAGAAACACTGGCATTATTCCATGATTATGGTTTCGACGCCACATTAATAAAAGACATGTCCGGTAAAGACAGAATTATAAAAGCTTTTTTTTGACAGATTTTTTTTGACAGAATTGACAGAATTTGCATAATTTACAAAATCTGTTAATTCTGAAAATTCTGTTATACTGCGCGCAATACAGTTTTGTGATAACGGGAGATTGCGGGTCAGGCCCGCAATGACGGCTAACGCCGGTTGTGACTGCGTTCCGGACTGTCGTCATTGCGGGCTTGACTTTTAGAAAGGGCAGTTGTTGTATTCGTCAATTATAGTTCCGGACTGTCGTCATTGGAGTCTTCAATAAATAAAGGTATCAATTATGGCATCCCGTTAGGGATGCATCGCTCGGTAGAACAGTCAATATATCTTGTCCTGCATCCCGTTAGGGATGCATCCCTAACGGGATGCA
>JAISPE010000141.1 GCA_031275145.1 Prevotellaceae bacterium
CCTGCCGGAAGGGTTAAGCTGTAAAACCCGTACTGGTTAGTCGCAGTCCCGACACCGGTTACCTGATTGTATATCGCCGCTCCGATGAGCGCCTCGGTACTCAAACTGTCCTTGAGATAGCCTGAAACAGTATACTTTGAAGTCTGTGCATAAACAGATAACGGAACTGCCGGTAAAATAATGATAAGCAAAAGTCGAAACGATAAAACAAAATCTTTTAAATCTTTCATCACAATAAATTAATTCTTACGTTCTTTAACATGATATACAGATGCAGAAAAAATATATAATGTTGCATTTGTGTCAAAAAAAACTTTGCATTTTTTTACCGCAAAGAGCGCAAAGTCGTACGACAAAATTCCCCTTTTTTTGACAGAATTAACAGAATTTTCAGAATTAACAGAAACTTTAGTTCGACGAAGTCAATTTTCCCGGGAACCCTTCCCGGGAACCCTAACAGGGTTGGAAACCCTGTTAGGGTTTTCAACGTAAATTATGAAAATTCTGTCAATTCTGTAAATTCTGTCAAAAAGGAATTTTGTCGTACACCCGTTGCAAATTTATACAGCGTTTGATATTTCAAACAAAACACGTATCTTTGTGCCTTAATTTTTAAAAAAAATTGCTTATGGCATAAAAAAGAAGACATTACGATACGCACATCGTAGGACATAATAGAAAAAAGCGTTTAGTTTACATCTTGTTAATCCAAAAATCTCGACAATTTTAGGAAGTAACTGTCAAGAGTAAAGCGAAGACGCTCACGCTTCGGCGTGGGCTTTACTCGTAATATTTGACAGTTATTAGGTAGTCGAGAACCTTGGATTTACAAATAGAAAAGAGTCAGTCCACGCTTTTTTTATGTGCATATCCGACCCGTTGGTCGCAGAAAAGAACTGACCGAAAAATTATTAATAATTAGTTAATTGAATATTTTACAATGAAAATAGAAGAAAATAAAATTTACGTAAATCCGTTTAAGCGGACCGAAAAATACGCCCTCACGCCGGAAACCGGCGACGGGCAAACAACCGAATGTTTAACTTTTAAAAAGACTGCCGTATGCTGTTCAATTCAATAGACTTTGCGGTATTTCTACCAGTTGTATTTGCACTGTACTGGTTTGTATTTCACCGTAATTTGAAAGTACAGAATCTTTTTCTCGTCGTGGCGAGTTACGTTTTTTACGGATGGTGGGACTGGCGTTTTCTGATTCTGATGACTGTAACAATACTGTGCAGTTATCTCAGCGGGCTGCTTATCGAAAGGGCGCGATGCGGAAGCAACAGCGCTATCGTCCGCCGTAACGCCCGCGCTGCCGTTGCAGCCAATATCGTGGTAAACCTGCTGATACTTGGCTTTTTCAAGTACTGGAACTTTTTTGTCGAAAGTTTTGTGGACGTCTTTACACTGTTCGGCAGACGAATGGAGATACATACGCTCAAAATCATACTGCCTGTCGGTATCTCGTTCTACACCTTTCAGGCATTGAGTTACAGTATCGACGTTTACCGGCGGAAAATAGAGCCGACTCGCGATTTGGCGGCGTTTTTCGCTTTCGTGAGTTTTTTCCCGCAGTTAGTGGCGGGACCCATCGAACGGGCAAGCAACCTGCTGTCGCAGTTCTATGTGCGCCGCAGTTTCGACTACGGCAAAGCCGTCGACGGCATGAGGCAAATCCTCTGGGGACTGTTCAAGAAAATAGTCGTTGCCGACAGTTGTGCGACTACGGCAAACATGATATTTGAAAGTTACGGGACAATGCCCGCCAATCTGCTCGCTGTCGGCGCAATTGCTTTTACCTTCCAGATTTACGGGGATTTTTCGGGATACTCCGACATTGCCATCGGTACGGCGCGGCTGTTCGGATTCAACCTGCAACGGAATTTCGCTTTTCCGTACTTCTCGCGCGACATTGCCGAGTTTTGGCGACGCTGGCATATCTCGCTCACTACATGGTTTCGCGACTATATCTACATTCCGCTTGGAGGCAGTCGCTGCTCCAGATGGAAAGCAGTCCGCAACACCTGCATTATCTTTCTTGTGAGCGGCTTGTGGCACGGCGCCAACTGGACTTTTGTTGCATGGGGCGTCTATCATGCCATGCTGTTCATGCCCCTGCTGCTGCTGGGCAAAAACCGCAGACATACCGGTATCGTTGCCGCAAACCGTGTGTTGCCGACATGGAAGGAGTTGTTTTCCATGCTGACGACCTTCGCGTTAGTAGTCGCCGGATGGATTATTTTCAGGGCGGAGAACATACCGCAGGCGCTTGATTATATGTCGGGAATATGTTCGCCGTCGCTGTTTGCGCTGCCGCCACAGGGAAGAAAGTGTCTACTGTTTTCGGCTGTTCTGATCGCAGTAGAATGGTTCGGCAGGAAAAATCAGTATGCCATTGAGAAAATCCCCGTCAAAAACATAGCGCTCCGATGGTGTATTTATTTTATCATACTTATATTGATACTTAACTATTCGGAAAAACAAAACGCTTTCATATATTTTCAATTTTAATAATACTGACAGACAATGAGAAAATTTTTAACAAAAGTCGCAATATTCACTCTGCTTACAGTCCTGATTTTACTCGCAGGACTGGCAATGCCGGTAACGCCGAGAGCATCTGTATCCGAACATTTTTCAATCCTGCAAAAGGATTCGCTGCTGGCTAATGCCGACTCGCCGCGTATGATTTTCATCGGAGGCTCAAACGTCAGTTTCGGGTTAAACAGCCAGATGATAAAAGATTCGCTGAATGTAAATCCGGTTAATACGGGAATAAACGCCGGTTTCGGTTTAAAATTCATGCTTGACAATGCTGCGCAATATATCAGAAAGGGCGACATTATTATTGCCCCGCTGGAATACTCGCATTATACACAGGACTGTAACTATTGCAGTGAAGCCTTGCTGAGAGTGGTTATGGATGTGGACAGGCGATATTCCCGGCTGTTAAATTTCCGGCAAATGCTGAATTTATTTGCCGGTGTGCCGCAATATATCGCTTCCAAATTCAATCCCAAAGCGTATTTCGGATTTGAAATAGACCCTCCGCACCGCGTAAACGCATTTAACAGTTATGGAGATAACTGCGCTCACTGGAACATGGAAAACAGAGATTTTGCTCCACACGGCAGACTTGATGATTTTAACCGGCAAATAATCGGCAAAATCAAAGATTTTGAGAATATCGTTGAACAAAAGGGAGCGACGTTTTATATCGCATATCCATCGTACATGGCTACATCGTTTTACAAGTCGGAGGATATAATAGCCGCTATCCGGAACGAACTGGAAAAAAACTTCAAAGTCCTCGGAACTCCGGCAAGATACATGATGCCTGATTCGTTGATGTTTGACACTTCGTATCACCTGAACAAACAGGGTGCAGATATCCGGACTGCCCGCCTGATTGAGGATATAAAAAGATTTTAGATTACGCGGTATTGTCTGAACCGCTGATTTTAATATGATTTTTATGATTAATATGATTTCTGCCGCTGTCTGAACTGTGATTTTTGTGATTGGTGTGATGCTACCCTTATTTTTCCAAAGCTCCCTTAGCAGCAGCAATGAACAGATTATCCTGCAACAAAATAAGGGAATAAGGGAGCAGGTGGCACAATCAGGGCTACTAAGGGGGCGTTTGGGAAATAAGGGTTGCATCTGCCGTAAGCTTCCGCATCCCTCAGGAGTCTTCAATAAATAAAGGTATCAATTATGGCATCCCTGACGGGATGCTCTTTGCCCTGACTGCCGTCAGGCAGGCCATTGATGAGATGCCGGAAAATAAATCCATAATTAATACCTTTATTTATTGAACGTTCCTATATCGTCAAGCCCGCAATGACGACAAGTCCAGATTCCGCATCCTTGACGAAGCAAAAAACCGTACCCTTGGTCAAGCCCGCAATGACGATAAGTCCAGACCCGTCGTCATTGCGGGCTTTACCCGCAAACAGCAGGCGTCAGCCGTCATTGCGGGCTTGACCCGCAATCCAATATTACAAAACTGTACCGCGCGAGGAATAAACCATAGAAGGCTGTAACAAAAAGCAACCTGCGGTTATG
>JAISPE010000171.1 GCA_031275145.1 Prevotellaceae bacterium
AATGTTCCAGAACATAGTCTTCATTCAGCATGGCTTCACGAATTTTCCTGTTTGCCGCCGCCTGCTGTAACCGGCGTATTATAGGACTGTATTCTTCGGGAAAATGTTCTTCTTTGATATTTAGAATACGGCGGTCGTTCATCCGGTTTGCCTGGTCGAAGATGCTCAACAGGATTTCCAGATCGTTGCTGCGCCGTCCTTTCAGCTCGGGAACCTGAACAATCCATGTCCTGTGATGCAGACCTTCAATAAACTCATTGTGCGGTACGGTCAATTCACGGGAAGTTGCCGCATCTGTTATGCGGGAATCGACCTTTATCACCGGAACACCCTCAATACCTATTCCGTCGCCGATAACAAAAATGCAGTATATCGGCATCGCATGAATATTTTTCTGTGAATCGGGATAACTGTTGCTGTCATTCTGATACTGTCCTCCCAGATAACTTCTGAACCGCATAATGTCGGTATTAAGGGAGACTTTCTGCACTTCTATCATTACTGTTTTCAAACCTTCACCGGTCTGTATCCTGGCAACGAAATCAAGCCTGTAAACGCTCAGGCTTTTTTCGGGAACATCACTGTTTTCGGTTTTTACATGTTCCTGAGGCGCACTGGAGAGTTCAACTATTTTTTCGCCTATGACAGTGGATATAAACGTGCTTGCGACCTTCCTGTCTTCCATCATGTATTTGAATGCATTGTCGTAAATGGGATTCGCTATGAGCGCTTCCTGTAACTCTGTTCTGCCCGTTTTTACTTTCTTTTTCATCTTATTTAATATTAATATCTGTTAAATATTGCACTGCAAAATTAACAATAATTTTGGGTGTACGGGAAAATTCCCTGTTTTGACAGAAATTTTAGTTCGACGAAGTCAATTAAAGTTTGGCTGCGCCGATTTAAAAAGTCTGTCAAAAAAGAGGAAGATTTTCATGAAAACAGTTGGATTTCAATTTTCAATTCGTTTAATACGTATTTTGTCGATTTTCAGCATTCCGTCTTTGGCGGAGTGGTAGATGGCAATACGTCCCGCCGAGGGCGATGTATGATAAGCATTTCGCTGTACTTCGATACCGTTAAGTATAACCGTCGATTCGCCGTTGCGGTTAATAATCTGTGTCGGGATGAAACTGTAATCCATATATTTCAGTTTGACCTGCGCCGTTTTGTCGTAAAACTCCGTTTTGTAACCCCTGTCGGTTTCGTTTTGCCAGTTGTAGAAGACGCCGCTGTTACCGACTTCCGTGCTGTTTTTTGCGGCGAAGACCTGAATCTCGCAGTCAGGCTCGAAAACTTCTCTGGAGATTAGATATCCCGACCCGCCGGCGACAGTGATTACACCGTTTTCGACTTTCCATTCTGCGTTTCCCGACGTTTCCCAGTTCCGTAGATCTTTTCCGTTGAACAGTTCCGTCCATTGCGGCTCTTTCGACGGCAGTTCTCTGATGTAGATGTTCCTGTATTCTATTTCCTTGCCGTGATTTTGGAGACCGATATATCCGTTCCGCAGGCGATATTTCAGACGCGGATTTTTATCCAGATTCTCATTCTGGACGATTTGACCGTTCAGTTCGATCAGCAGCATCGGCCAGTCCATTATGATACGGTAAGTATTCCAATGCTTTGCCGGTTTGACTGCGCTCATCAGTGGAGGAACGACGTCGTAGATTGCGGCGCAGGAGTGCACGTCCGGAGCGCTTCCCGCATCGTCGCCGACCTGTATTTCCATTCCCATGCGCGATTCCCGTCCGTGATCGCGTTCGATCAGATGTATGGTTACACCGCTGTTACACTTGGGACTCATCCTGAAATCAAGATACAGTTCAAAGTTTTCGTATTTCTTTTCAGAGATAATGAAATACGGGTCGGAAGGTTTCCCGTAACAGTGCATCACACCGTTTTCGACTTTCCATGCTCCTCTGTCGGGCTGAATATCCCATCCCGTAAAATCCCGTCCGTTGAACAGCGGGGTAAATCCTTCCGGAACAGTGTCCTGCGCAAATGCCGGCGCAAAGAAAACCGTCAGCAGTAATGCTGCCAGCGCTGTCCGGATATTCGTATATATATTATATGTATATGTTTTCATGGGATTGAGGTTTTATACTTTTTCGGGAATAACGAACGGTTCGCGATAATTGTCCTTGATGAACAGGTTGGCGATATCGCTGTGTTCACCGGTAAAGCGCTCGGCGGTCGAATCGAATGTCAGTTCATGACCGAGGAACAGTTCTTCTTTGGCGGGGTCGATTCCGTTTAAACGGAGATGTTCGTCGAAATTCAGGAAGACTTCTTCCAGACGGGAGTATTTGGCGACGGTTTGTCGCAATTCATCGAGGCTTGTCTGTCTGCCTGTCTGATACGAGATGTTACCGATATGGCTGATGTTCGCCGAAATATGTCCTTCGAGGATATCGGTTTTCAGATCTTCCTGTTTGCCGCTTCTGAGAGCCTTGATGAAATTGAATTGCGGACTCACTTTTCCCGGTTCATCGAAACGTTTCACGAGATCGCCGTTATTGTCGAAGATGGAATCGCCGGTCAGATAACCGTTTTCACAAAAGATGTAGATGCTGCAATTGGCGCTTCCCCTGAACGGATGATGGACTTTTTTTCCGGTAGCAGTATGTCCTGTGAAGCCGTCCATGTTGTCGATACCTGTTTTTTCGCCCAGCGCACGCGAGTCGTAAATCACCGGTACGCCGTCGTAATCGTACCATGCCACCTGAGTGTTGGGAACGTTTCCGTCGTCGGTATATCCGAATCGTCCGCCGAAGCTCAGGACTTTCTGCGGCGCATGCTGTTTCCCCAAAGCCCAGCGGCAGATGTCCAACTGGTGAGGCCCGTTGTTGCCAAGTTCGCCGTTTCCGGTAAGCCACTGCCAGTGCCAGTCGTAATGGAGTTCCCTGCGCGGCAGCGGCATGATGGGGATAGGTCCCGAATGAAGATCGTAATTGCAGGTCGCAGGTACGATTCCGGGTCCCTTGATTTTGCCTATGCTGAAACGCCGCTTGTAATTGACAATGCGGACATAAAGAACTTTACCCAGATTTTTCCGCATATACTCGATTGCAGCAGCAACGCTCGGATTCGAACGCGTATCCAGATCGGCCTGAACTAACCGTTTGTATTTCCGCGCAGCTTCGACCATCTTGCGTCCTTCCCAGATGGAATGCGAAACGGGCTTTTCAACGCAGACATGTTTGCCTGCCTGACAAGCCCATACGGTCGCCAAAGCGTGCCAGTAGTTCGGCATCCCGACGGATACGGCGTCGATATCCTTATCGTCAAGCAGCTCTCTTAAATCCGTGTACCCTTTGGGATTGATGCTGTCTTTGGACAGGTCGGCAAGCGCCTTGTCTAAATATTCGGTATCGCAGTCGCACAGCGCTGCAATACGGACGTTGTCGCTCGCCTGACGTTTGTAAGAATTTACGTGCGACTGCCCGATGCCGCGTAACCCAATAACAGCAACATTAATACGGTCGTTAGCTCCCTTTACGGGATGCGCCGGCGTGCCGAATGCATAACTTGAAAACAAAAGTCCGGCGCTTCCAAGTACGCCCGTTTTGAGAAAATCTCGTCTGTTTGTCATGATATTTCATTTTTATCGGGATTTCTAATAAATTTGTTTTATAGTGTATTAAATTCCACATAAGAGCAGAAATCCCATTAATCTCTATAGTGAAAATCGCGACAAATGTACTAAAAAATTAATTTTTGTGTAATCTCGAAACTCTATACCCGGCGCAGACTCAACTGTCGCATTTTATCACAATTCTACGAAGTGAGCTTGAGGGAAATAAGTGGCGCATTTCTATATCGCAATTTTTTTTGTCCTGTTTACATTTTTACATCCCGCGGCACAGGGAACAGTAGAGTAGAGCGGGGAGACTTTACATGAGGTTTCCCCTACCCCCCGTCAAACCGTACGTGCAGTTTTCCCGCATACGGCTTT
>JAISPE010000199.1 GCA_031275145.1 Prevotellaceae bacterium
GCGCCCGTAATCATTTCTGCAAGCAGAAGTACGGATATACCTGCCTTTTATGCAAAATGGTTTATCAATCGACTGAAAGCGGGTTACGTAATTTGGTACAATCCATTCAATCAGCAACCGATGTATATTTCATTTGCCAACTGCAAAGCGGTTGTGTTCTGGACAAAAAACCCGCGCCCGCTTATTCCGTATCTCAAAGAACTTGATGCGAGAAACATTCACTATTATTTTCAATTTACAATGAACGATTATGATAAAGAACGCTTTGAGCCGAATGTTCCGCCAATAGAAAAACGGATAGAGACATTTAAAGAACTGTCGCAACTCATCGGAAAAGAAAAAGTTATCTGGCGTTTCGATCCGCTCGTTATAACGCCGCAACTCATGCCGCGCGATTTGTTGAAACGGATTTGGAACATTGGAAATCAAATCAAAGGTTATACCGATAAACTGGTTTTCAGTTTTGTTGATATCAACATCTATCGCAAAGTACAGGCAAATCTTGTCAAAGAAACCGCTGAATTTTCAAAAGAAACGATTGCAAATGCTGAATTTACGGTAGAGCAAATGAACGAAATCGCCGATGGTCTGGCAAAATGCCGTGATGCCTGGGCAAAGGACGGTTGGCTGATTTCGCTTGGCACTTGCGCCGAAAAAATCGACCTCGAACAATACGGGATTGAGCATAACTGCTGTATTGACGGCGAACTGATGAAGAAAATTTTCTGCAAAGATATGGATTTACAGTATTATCTTTCATACGGAAAACTTCCTGACAAAAATTCATTGTTTGTAGATGAAATCTCCACAAAACAGATTAATCTAAAGGATAAAGGACAGCGAAAAAATTGTGGTTGCATAATAAGTAAAGACATAGGTATGTATAACACTTGTCCGCATAATTGTATTTATTGTTATGCAAATACTTCAAAAGAAACAGTACTGAAAAATTGGGAATTACATAAACAAAATGAAAATAATGAAACAATTAAATGAAAATGAAATTTTATGGTTTTTTAATCTATATTACAAATGAGAAATAAATTAAACAGACTTATTGTAATACGCTTTGTTCCTGTAAAACATGAAAGGCGTTGCAGGAAGCGGCAAAACAAATATGGCAATTTATCGCGACAGTCAGGCGAAATAACAATAAACAAATGAATATGACAGAAGTATTTCAAAAATATTTTTCTCCCGAAAATCTCATGCTTGCATGGGAGAGGGTGACCCGTTCCGGCAGGAAGGATACGAAGGATTATTTCGGCATTGAGATTTATTCCTCCAATCTTGGCAGGAACATATCCCGTCTGTCGGATATTGTAATCGGCGGGCAGTTTAAGCCGCATCGACCGTTTAAATATTACGAGCCGAAAGCGTCAAAGACCCACAGGACAAAATCGGTTTTAAGCATTGACGACGCTCTTGTCTATCAGGCCATAGCAAACGTTGTTGCGACGAACAGCTACAAAAAATTATCGCAAAACAACAGTTTTGTATTCGGCAGCGTGCTTCATCCCGAAGTCGAACAGGGAACCGCACTGTTGAACAGTCCCGACGCCGAATTTTATTTTTTCGAGTATTATCTTCCGCTGTACAACAAATTTATCAACTCCGTCAATCTCGAAATCGGGAATACGAATGTACGCTACAAACTCGAAACGGACATTACCGGCTTTTTTGACAGCATTCCGCATTCCAAACTGCTTATGGCGCTGCATGAATTTGGGGTCGAGCCGGAAATCCTTGATCTGCTGCAGGACTGCCTTAACATCTACTCCGGGACAAGAGATTCGGTCACTCCCGGCATTGGCATACCGCAGGGCATTGACGCTTCTTTCTTTTTTGCCAACCTTTTTCTCTGCGAACTCGATTACCAAATCAGTCAAAAAGGCTATACATACTATCGTTACATGGACGATATCCGTATTTACGACGAGACCGAAGAAAAGATTATCGAAGTCCTTGTCTTTATCGACAGCTATTTAAAAGGGAAAGCCCTGTCTTTAAATACAAAAAAGACTTCCATTGAAGAGATTGGCGACGACAGGGAAGCGGAAAAATTACTGCAGCTTGCCGGTTACGGCGATTCGGACTTAGATGAAAACGGCGACAAGTCGCAGCTCCTGTCTCTCGTCGGGCAGGACGGGGGTTTCGACATTCAGATTGACGACAGATACTGTCCGGTTATTGCCGGCGAAGAACTCGTCAAAGCCTGCCGGAAAGAAATTGCAGACGTCGAAAGTATTTTAAAGGCAAAGTTTCAGAATCCGGATACGCAGCCGTTTGACAGACGGGCGCTTGCCGGCGACGAGAGTTTCAAAAAGGAGATTGTCCATATTGCCTACCGCTGGAGAAACGCAAACTCGATACTGAAAACGGTAGACGCGCCGGTACTGAACCCGGAGATGATCCCGATCTGGCTTGCCTGCATCGAAATCTTCTTCTGGAAAGCGAATCATTTCTGCTGGAATCTGAACCAGTACGGAAATAACCGGGTCATCAGGGACCGGCTGCTGGAACTGATTCCGCGTTTTACGGATTTCGAATGGGTACGCTATCAGATTCTGTCGAACATGGCGTTTGCACAGGAGTTTAACTCTTCGGAACTGCGCGATTTTTTCAGGAAAGCAAAAGAAGAAACTTCCCCGCTTGTACGGTTGGGATATTACATGGCGCTGTTGAAACACGTCGATTCGCGGCACCAGCTGTTTTCATCTCTCCGGCAGGCAATCAAAGACGACAGGGAACCGTATGTCAGAACACGCCTGTTCCCCGTACTGTCAGGTTTTGATACAGATAAAAAGATTGACGAATTAAAATTCTGGTTTGGATTATGAATTTCAGTGAAATAGAAAAGATAGAAAAACAGGTGGAAGCATCAGAATACGAAGAAAGATCCTACTACCTGCCGATGTTCGACGAATATATCGCCAAAGAACGTCGAAAAGAGCAGCAAACAAAAGAAAATCCGTTTGTTTACTTTTACAGCGACGTCATCGCCGCCGATATCTTGTACGACTTTCAACCCGTACTGGGAGACAGGATGTATAAAGACGCCTCGGAAGACGCACAGACTTGCCTGTCAATCTGCGACGAGTTCCGGAAACTGTCGGGTTACAATGTGGCGGGATGGCTGCAAAATGCCCTGAAATTTACAGACAACATCGTTCTGCATTACATACAGAACGTGTGCAGGGAAAAACCGGAAAAATATGACAATGCCGGAATAGAAAAATCCCGGTATATACAGCTGTCCGGAAAACAGGGAGATATTTCCGTCGCCGGAGCCAGACTGAAAGAACTGTACGATCTGCGCAACCGTTTCGAACACAGAACAAAAATACATCCCGACGGTACGCAGGAACTGATACGCCCGCAAAAAAATCAGGCACGCCGGATAATTGTAAAACTCTATCCGGTAGCATTAAAAAAATTATTGCAGACATATAAATCAATATAATATAACAGTTATGAAAACATTATTAAAAACTGCAGGAAAAATCCTGTTACATTTGGGAGCAATTCTTCTTATGTCCCTTGTAATATTTATCATTGAGGGAATTGTTGGAATAATAATTCAAACAAATGCAGGCTGGGGCGGTAAGGATTATTTTGACGATAGCGTGTTAGGAGATATATCGTTAGGACAGCTGGTCATAATAACAGTATTGATACTGTGGATAACGGCATTGATACGCAGAATAAGAAGACCTGCCCTGCGCAGAATCAATGCCGCAACAGTTGCACTAAAAATATTCTTATATTTACTCGCGTTTTTTCCTG
>JAISPE010000201.1 GCA_031275145.1 Prevotellaceae bacterium
GCAAATTTTATAATTACAGGAGGTACTCCGGCCGTTACAGGCGGAACAGTGAACGGTTTTACCCTTGACGAAACGCTGGGAGACGGACGCCAAGTTTACACTTACACGATTGATGCACCTGCAAACAGCACGGTCAATATCGCCTATCCCGGCAGTTTTACATCCGTGCCTGCCGGCGGGCAGTTTACAAGCGGTGTCGGCATAACTCCCCCAACCGGATTTAATGACAGTAATCTGAATGACAATCATGCGACTGTTACGGGCAAACTTGCCGCACCAGCGTCAGTGATTAACGTAACCGGCACAGCCGACGTCTGCTACGGCATGAATACCGCATTAACGGCAAACGCACCGGGTACTGGCAATCCGGTATATAAATGGTATTCCTCACAGACGGAAACAGAGCCTTTCCACACCGGCGACAGTTATACGACATCCGGTTTAACGGCAGATACAACTTTTTATCTCAGTGTCCTGTGCGATGAGTATTGCGAGAATGTAACGGGCGACAGAAAGGAAGTAACGGTAAAAGTATCTCAAACGAACTATCCGGATATTCGTGTGCGAGTCTGTTCCGACGCCGGCACTGTCAATCTGGCAAAATATATTGACACTGTCGATAATATAACGGATATTCAGTGGGCGCATCAGATATCGGGCATACCGGTAAGTTCTCCCGAAGGTACAGTTTCGACCGGTAACCTCGCATTCTCAAGGGTATACATTGACATACACGGTCACAAGCCGTCACCATATTCTTCGACAAGCGCATCTTTGCGTTAAAGTCTTCGTCACACCCTGTTTTTTGACAGCGCCGACGAAGAATCCGGAATTTTCATGTACTTTTGCGCCTGTTATTTTTGTCGAAAATATGTAGTTATATGAATAGATTGTTCTTTATCTGTGCTGTTTTTTTTCTGTCGATAGCCTGTACACATTCCGGCGATGATTCCGAACGGGATGTGTATATAGACAAAACCCGGCTGGTGAATATGAACCGGTATTTGGTTAACAGGGATTTGGATATTATAAGGCGCTATGTAAAACGGAAGTCGTGGAAAATGTCGTTTTCCGGCGACGGTTATTTTTACGAAATATTCAACAAAGGCGAACAGCCTGAAATAACAGACCATAATCATATTACCTGCGACTATCGCATTACCCTTCTTGACGGCACGCTTTGTTATGAGATAAAAAACAAAATGTTTGTTGTCGGAGGTTCGGAAGAAATCTCCGGCTTGCATCATGCCGTAAAACTGCTGGGTAAGGGAGGGAAAGCGCGTTTTATCTTCCCCTCGCATCTGGCTCACGGCATTCGCGGCGATTTCAATAAAATCCCTTCGCGTGCTGTTTTAGTGTATAATGTACATGTAACGGAAGTTAAAAATTAAGCAGGTTAAGAGGAATTGATTATTTCACAGCTCAATTTTTTTAAACTTTTATACTGAATCCATGTTTTTTTCATAATTTTGCATCTTTAAAAATTAGTACGGACATATAACATCAGACCGTTATATTTTTGTGAAACAGTATATATAGAACAGTAAATTATATTCGCATGAAATACAAAAAATTGAACAACATTACCGGATGGATAATATTTGCCATAGCAGCATGCACTTATATATCGACGGTGGAACCGACAGCGAGCCTCTGGGATTGCAGTGAATTTATACTATCGGCATACAAACTCGAAGTCGGGCATCCTCCCGGAGCGCCATTATTTATGATGATCGGACATTTGTTCACAGTGTTTTCATCTGCGGAAAATGCGGCTTTCATGATAAATGTATTTTCGGCTATATGCAGCGCTTTCACTATTTTATTCCTGTTTTGGAGCATAACTCATTTAGCTCGCCGGTTTGTAAACAAAGACATATCCGAACTGCCGGTATCCGATACGGTTATGGTAATAGGCTGTGGAATTGTCGGAGCGCTGATATACACCTTTTCCGATACTTTCTGGTTTTCAGCGGTCGAAGGGGAAGTTTACGCAGCCTCCTCACTGATGACAGCTCTGGTTTTCTGGGCAATATTGAAATGGGAAGAACAGGCCGATACACAGTATGCAAACCGCTGGTTAATTTTGATTGCATACATTCTGGGTTTGTCCATCGGTGTCCACCTGCTTAATTTGCTGGTTGTTCCGGCCATTGTGTTTGTCTATTATTTCAAAAAATACAGTATTACCCGCAAAGGCATAATATACACGAGTATCATTTCCGTTATCTTACTTGGAGCGCTGGTTTGGGGCATAATACCTCAAACTCCGGTAATCGCTTCATGGTTCGAAATATTATTTGTAAACACTTTCGGCCTGCCGATCAATTCCGGGCTGCTTTTCTTTGTGGTTGCACTTGCGGCAGTCCTTTCGTACATAATATATTATACACACCTTAGACGGCAAGTCGTAATGAATACCGTTATGCTGTGCCTGTCAGTATGTCTGCTTGGTTACGGCAGTTATGCCATGATTGTTATCCGTTCGTCGGCCAATTTGCCTATGGATCAGAATAAACCCGACAATATTTTCTCGCTGATAAAATATCTTAACCGCGACCAGTACGGCTCGCGTCCCTTAATCACAGGACCGTACTACAATGCGAAAGACTACACAGTTACGCAGGAAGAGAAATATATACGGCTTGGCGACAGATACGTTAAAAAAGATATATCTCAAAAAGTTAAGTATAATAAAAATACGGTTTTCCCGCGCATGTGGAGTTCGTCGCGTCAGGATCATGTCGAAGTGTATAAAATGTATGTAAAAGGATCCAATCCCACTTTTTTCGATAATATCCGTTTCTTTATCGACTATCAAATGAGATTCATGTACTGGAGATACTTTATGTGGAATTTTACAGGGAAACAGAACGATATGCAGGCGTCAATCTCCGACCCCACAAAAGGCAACTGGATTTCGGGAATAAAATTAATTGACGAAGCCCGTTTGGGCAGTATGGACAATATGCCCGTCTATCTTGCCGAAAACAGGGGAACCAACAAATATTATTTCCTGCCTTTGCTGCTGGGGATTTTAGGTCTGGGATTCCAGTTTAAAAAAGATAAAAAAGGCTTTGCAATAGTTACTTTACTGTTCTTTTTCACAGGAATAGCCGTCATTCTGTATCTGAACCAGACGCCCAACGAGCCTCGCGAAAGAGACTATGCATACGCAGGCTCCTTCTATGCTTTTGCAATATGGACAGGCATCGGGATTGCGTTCCTGTACAGTGTCCTGAGTAAAATTCTGGAAAAACGCATATCCGCATTCATAGCCCTGATTCTCGGACTTCCCGCTCCGATAATCATGGCTCAGCAAAACTGGGACGACCACGACCGTTCGGGACGGTACATCGCTGCGGATTTCGGGTATAATTACCTTAATTCGTGCGACAAAAACGCTGTTCTCTACACTTTTGGCGATAACGATACTTTCCCGCTCTGGTACAATCAGGAAGTTGAAGGCGTACGCAGAGACGTCAAGGTCGAAAACTCAATGTATTTATCTTCGGACTGGTACTACATGCAAATGATGAGAAGGACTTACGAAGCTCCTCCCATTGCCACAACCGCTACTCCGGCGAAAATAATCGGCGAAACAAGAGCGTATATGCCTGTCGAAGAAGTGCGTCAAAATCTTTATCTCGGTCAGGCTCTGCAAAAGGCCTTTGACGATAACGGGCGTAAATTGAAAGGCTCTTCGGGTATCGAACTCTATACATTTCCCTCAAAAAACCTGATCCTGCCGGTCGATAAGGCAAAAGTTCTGGAACAGGGACTGGCCATGGATACTTCGGCTATAGTTCCTTATTTACATTTCAGGATTTCGGGCAATTCGGTTGTGAAAAACAGCCTTGCCGCTCTGGACATTGCCGCCAACAATTTCCTGCAGCGACCAATATATTACGGATCAAGCGGCAGCGAAGCGGAATTTATGATGGGCATTGACGCCAACCTTCGCCAGGAAGGACTTGCACGGCAGTTAGTCCCTGAAAATACGGCCGGCACTCCCGTTCATATTGATAAAACTTTCGATTTGCTGGTGAATAAATTCCGCTACCGGGGACTTAATGACCCCGAAGTATATATGGACGAAACGGCAAGACGCATAATCGGTTATTACAGATCTGCATTTTTCAGGCTTGCCGAAATCCTGAAAGTAAAAAATGACAGGGAACGGCTTAAAAAATTGATGGAGAAATATCATGAGGTTATACCCGAAATGGATATAGTAAACATCCATCACACGCCTTACTGGGGCGTTACCAATCCTCTGGTCGATTTCTATTTCCATTCGGAACTGAACGAATACGGTGTTTCTCTGGCTCAACGCCTTATAAGCGAATACGGAAAAGAGTTTCACTATTATTTCGGGTTGAGTGAAAAAGCCTCTGTCGATTTCGAGCTGTCGCGCGTATATCAGGGAGTTGCAGGTCTGGTAGAAATATTGAAAAGGCATAATCAGACCGGTTTGCAGAAACAGGCGGAAGATTTGCTGAAAGATATACAGAAGTCCATGGTTATTGAGTGATAAAAACATGTAAAAAAGACATTTCGGATTATGTATTTCAGCGCGCCGGAGTTCATTCGCAAAATATTTCCAATGTTGATATGGAGTTTTCCCGAAGACGGGGAAAAAGCGGTATTCCTCACTTTCGACGACGGTCCTACATCCGGACTGACTCCCTGGGTACTGGATAAACTCGACGAATATAATGCCAAAGCGACATTTTTCTGTCTGGGTAAAAATGTGGAACAGCATCCTGACGAATATGCCATGATAGTCGCGCGCGGACATGCTGTCGGAAACCATTCCTACAGCCATATCAAGGGCTGGGGCAACAGCGTTTCTTCGTATATTCAGGATTTTGACCTCGCTTCGGAATTTATCGACAGCAATCTTATCAGACCTCCGTACGGCCGCTTAACTCCCGGTCAGGCAAGAGTCCTTAACGAACGTTATAAGCTGATCATGTGGGATATCCTTAGCAGAGACTACAGCCGGACAATATCGCGCAGAGGTTGTGTGAGAAATGTTGTCAAGCATTTGCGTTCCGGCTCCATTATCGTTTTCCACGATTC
>JAISPE010000225.1 GCA_031275145.1 Prevotellaceae bacterium
TCATCTGTTCTTTTGCCATTGTACCAGGCCAGAATTATTCCTGAATTTTTATCTATCGCATACCACGTCCATCGCTGATTCGATTTATTGCCCACAAATGACCAAAACTCATCCATTTCTGCCGTATAGTAGAATGCTATATCCAACTTTTCCAGTTGATTATGTTCCATCAAATCAAGAATATGTGGATTTAGGTTCGGAGTTTTTTTTTTTACTCGGACATTACCGTGTTCCTGTTGATTTTCAATATTCTGCTTATGTCGCGAACACCGGAACTGTTCAGAGTTAACTCTGTTATTTGATCTTTTACTCCCTGTTTCCGTGCATTATAACGATAATTCAATTGAAAACTTTTACGGCATTTGTTGCAGCGCCACCGTTGTGTGTCGTTTTCACTGTGACCGTTTTTCACTAAATCTTCCGAACTGCAATACGGACAACTTATCGTTTGCATATGTTTCATCTTTTTTTCTGCAAAGATACAACATTTCATCTGATTTAAGCCATGACCAGAATTTTTAAGATATTAATATTATAATGGCAATGTACATAACATTTTCTATTTTCAAACAATTAATTCCTTACGCTACTCGGCAAATTCACTACCCGTTCTTCAAACCATTTCGTATTGGTCAAATCATCCGTCTGACAAACGGCAAACATTGGAAGTTTATTCATCAATGTCCAGACTGGTCGTGTCATTACTCCGTTATCATTGCTGTACTGCAGAAATTCGTCCCGTGCTTCTATGTTTTTCAGAATAATGGCGTTTAGCCAAAAATTAGACAGACAGTTTTCCGGCTCGTCAAAAAAATCAATGCCTTCTACTGTTTTAAAATATTCTTTGTATTTCATTGCCGTTTTCCGCTTATTGGATAGAATTTTATCCAGATTTTCCATTTGTGCGCATCCTAAAGCCGCATTGATATTGGGCATCCGGTAATTGTAACCGATACGGTCATGCACAAATTCCCAGCGATGCGGTATTTTGGCTTGTGTTGTAAGGTGTTTGGCATATACCCCCAATTTTTTATCCTGAAAAAGTAACATGCCTCCTCCACCGGCAGTAATGGTTTTGTTGCCGTTAAAACTCAATACTCCAACCTTGCCAAAAGTTCCGGTATGTTTTCCTTTATAAAAACTGCCGATGCTTTCGGCGGCGTCTTCAACTAATTCGATATGCAATTCATTACAGATCTCTACTATATCTTCGATTTTCGCCGGATGACCAAAAGTATGCATTGGTACACATGCCTTAATTCTTCGTCCGGTTTTCTTATTGAAACATTCGTTTCCTTTGACGAGAGTATTTTCTGTCAACCAGATTTTCATTTTTTCGGGCGACAATCCCATCGTTTCTTTGTCCACGTCAATGAAAACAGGATACGCTCCGGCGTAGCTGATAGCGTTGGCAGTAGCTATAAAAGTCAGTGACTGCGTCAATACTTCGTCATTTTGTTCAACGCCGACCAGCAGTAAAGCTAAATGCAATGCATTAGTACCGTTTACGCAAACAACGCTTTTAGTTGATTTTGTATAGTCTGTAAGCATATCTTCGAACTTGTCGACGAATTTCCCCACACTCGACACAAAAGTCGAATCGATACATTCATTCAGATATTCTTTCTCTTTTCCCTCAAATACAGGCGCATGTAAAGGAATGAAAGCATCCGGCTCACCGTATAGCTCGCGAATGAAACCGACGATTTTATTATACATTATAAATATCTGTTTTATATTTCTTTAAATTTTCCAGTCGAGAAAACCATTCTACAGTTTCTTTCAACCCTTGCTCTATCGAATAGGCGGGGGCATATCCTGTTAAAGATTTAATTTTTGAATTATCTCCCCATAAACGGAAAACTTCGGAATTTCCAGGTCTAAGTCGTTGAGAATCTTCGACGAATTTTACATCTGAATCCATCAGTTTCGCAATCAGTTCAAGCGCATCACGCATAGAGATTTCATAATTACTGCAAATATTGACTTCCTGTCCGATAGCGGCTTCACATCCTGCTAATTCAATAAATCCCTGACAGGTATCTTTTACATAATTGAAATCGCGTGTAGGCGTTAAATCTCCCAGTTTTATTTCTTTTTTCCCGTTGGCTATCTGTGTAATAATGGTTGGAATAATCGCTCTGGCTGATTGCCTTGGACCATAAGTATTAAACGGACGAACAACGGTAACCGGCAATTCAAATGCATTGTAAAAACTCATCGCAATTGCGTCTGCTCCGATTTTGGAAGCGGAATATGGCGATTGCGGTTGCTTGGGATGATTTTCATCAATAGGAACATATTTTGCTGTCCCGTAAACCTCAGAGGTAGAAGTGATCATAATCCTTTTTACATTATTTTCTTTTGCCGCCTGACAGATGTTTAGCGTTCCTTTGATGTTGGTATCCACATAACTGTCCGGAGCTATATATGAATAGGGAATAGCAATCAATGCCGCCAGATGGAACACAATGTCAATATCTTTTGTTACGAATTTACAAAAATGCGGATCACGGACATCTCCCGTTATAACTTCTAAATCCGGATGGGAAAGATCGTCTAACCATCCCCAATAATTAAAAGAATTATAATAAGATATTGCTTTCACATGATAACCGTGCTTCAACAATAATTCAACCAGATGAGAGCCTATAAATCCATCCGCTCCGGTAACTAAAACTTTTGCCATTATATTTTTCTTTTCAAATAACTCACACTTTCTCTTAAAATTGTTGAATTTGTTATCCAAAGCGTACCTGTGTATAACAATGCAACCCCTGTAATTTTAGATATAAAAAGAATATAAATGTTTTCCAGTCCTTTAGTTATCGCCCATGTTACGGTTATGGACAATATGGCGATTGAAACATAAGGAAATACATCTTTTATTACATCCCGCAAACGTAATTTTATAAGTTTATGCACAAAACAGTGCCAGAACAGGATTCCTGCAACAGACAATATTATATAAACAATAATTGCGGGAAAAATACCCCATGGAAACATAACAAATATGGCAATCAGTTGTAATGTACTGGTTAAAATGATTCCCCACATATAGATATCCGATTTTTCATAAGACATCAGTACATCCATGTATAAAATCCATATAAAGCGTATAGCGCCCCATATACAAAATAATTGCAGAAAAGGAACGCTTGGCAACCATTTTTCTCCTCCTGTGATAAGTATAAATTCGCGCCCGACAAAAGCCAGACCAAACATCAAAGGGAAAGATACAAATGCTCCAAAACGCAACATTTTATGGAATACTTTCCTGAGACGCTCACTGTCTCCCGTTACTTGCGCCATAATCGGATGAGCCACACTGTTAATCATTCCCGCAATGAAAGAATGACCCATTATCATCCATTTATTACCCTGACTGTAATCGCCGACCCGTTTATCTCCATAAAATTTACCCAATAATACGGAAAAAATATTGTTGGCAATTTGCATGAAAATATTAGTCAGAAATAACTTGAAACTAAACGAAAACATCCCTTTTAAAGGCTTGAAATCAAATTCCCATGTTGGCCTCCATGGAGAATAATACCATCTCAATACGGTACCTGTCGCTATATATGTCACCGTTTGAACAGCTAATCCCCAATATGCAAAACCCAGAAAAGCGAGCGCTGTACCTGTTATACTTGAAATAATTAGAGATACTAAATCAATTTTTGTACGTTCTTTAACCATCAGGTATTTATACAGGATAGCGCTGTGGACAACTCCTATGCCTCCAAAAAGGAATCCAAGAAATAATATCCTGGATAAATGAATTAATTCCGGTTTATCATAAAATTTCGCAATCAATGGTGCAGAAAAAAATAAAATAATGTACATCACAATACTGCTCAGGACATTAAACCAAAATACGGCATTATAATCTTCATGCCTGTTGTCTTGCCTGTTAATCAGGGCTGTCGAAAATCCGCTATCCTGAATAGAAAGGGCTATTGCCGTAAAAATCGCTAACATCCCTATCATCCCATAATCTTCTCTGTTCAACAGACGAAGCAGAATTATTCCAATAACTAAAGAAAATATTTGTTGTGCCGCATTACCCACTCCACCCCAAAACAATCCTTTCGCTGTTTTTTCTTTAAGAGTGGGTTCCGGTTTTTGCTGTTCGAGATTATCCCCGGATGTTTCTGTCTGCATTTAACTGTTTTCTTTATATGTGTTTAGTTTGTTTTCCAGTAGCCGCCCGTTTTTTTTTGAGCCTTTATAGATTATTTTACCGTCGCCGCGCAATTTTTTCACCCAACGTTCGACCGTTCTTTCCGGCACATTCAACTTGGGAGTCTTCAATAAATAAAGGTATCAATTATGGCATCCCTAGCGGGATGCTCTTTGCCCTGACTGCCGTCAGGCAGGCCATTGATGAGATGCCGGAAAATAAATCCATAATTAATACCTTTATTTATTGAACGCTCCTTTGCGATAAAAAATAAAAAAATGTTAAAAAAAAGAACGACAGTGCGATTACAATCACACTGTCGTTCAACAGTTATCAATTTTCAATTCAATTCGCCCGTCCGAACGATATTTTTATCTTCACTCCTGTGGCGAAGATGTTTGCCTTATCCGTCAGGGCGCTGTTCAGCACGCTGCCGTGGACGAATGTCGAAGGCGTGGCGATCTGATAGCCGGTTACATGCCTGTCTTTTGTCGAGCGGACATCGTTCAGTCCGTAATCGAGAAAAACGCCGGTATAGAGAGCCACATTGTCGTTCAGCGAAAACCGGACGCCTGTTTCCAGAGCCAGAGCCGCCGAAATACCGAGGTCTATACTGCTTTCCGTTTTGCCGAGCGGCATGCCGGTAACAAAGCCGTATTCCTCTATACTTCTGTATTCAATCTGCTCGTAGCTAAATTCTCCCGAAGTGGTAACCGTTCCCGGACTGACGGTCGCCCTGGCGCTCACGGGAAGACCGATTTTGAATCCTCCCGACAGATAAAAATGCGCCGAGCTGCCCAAGAGCGTTTTGAACTGCAGCATGACAGGGACGGAAAACAGCGTTACCTTCTGCTGCTCTTCGTAACCGTTCTGCGAATAGTGAAACCGGAAATGTTCCCATGTCCCGGGAGTTCCGTATTCATATTCGCCCGAAAGACTGCCATACGTCGCCTTACTGCCGGCGGAGCTGATTTCTCCCCCTGTCGCTATTCCCCAGCTGTCGCTGATGTTGAACGTATAGCCGATACCGGCGCCAACACCGGCGCCGCCGCTTTTAGTCCCGCCCTCAGAGAGTTTGTAGTTCAGGCTCGACAGTCCGCCAAAGCCGTAAACCGAAAATTCGTGCGTAGGCGATTCGTTCTGCGAATAATAACCGCCGCGTCTTTGCGCTTCCATCATGTTTACTGACATTAAACATGCTATTATCAATAATGTATATCTCATAACCTTTTATTCTACTATGATTTTAACTGTTTCCATGTTTCCGTTTTTGCCGGTGATGCGGATCAGATATATGCCCGAAGCAAGATCCGATACGTCGAGACTGTTGGTCTTGACAGGCAGGGACAGTTTCGATTTCACTGCCGAGCCGCTTATATCGTAAATCGCAGCCGTGCCGCCGACAAACGATTCCGGCAACTGCAATGTCAGACTTGAGCCGTGAGAAACAGGATTGGGATACGCCGTAACCTGCTCTATTGACCGGCCTCCCGACGAAGCGCATGCCCTGTGCCATTTATCGCCGATCTTTATCTCGGCATAATAATCTGCCGCCGCGCCGGTTATCCTGATATAGTCGCTGTTTCCAAGACTGCCTCCGGGTCCGTACCAGCGAACATCAGACACTGCGATTCCGCCGTTGTGTGCCGGATTGCGGTTGATGGCAAGAATATTGTCCCAGCGCTGAACATACAGATCGCTTGCATCGCTTTCTGCAACCGGAGATGTAACCGTCAGAGTATAACTGTTCGTTGCCCCGCCTGTTTCGGCTGTTACAATGATTTCCACTTCCGTTACATCATCCGTAATCTCAAACGGAAGACTGTTGCCCTCGTACCGGATTCCGTTTACCGTTACGTCTGCATAATCCGAAACATCAAGATTGCCGATATTTACAGCCGTTTCGTCACAGCCCGCCGCATAGTT
>JAISPE010000262.1 GCA_031275145.1 Prevotellaceae bacterium
TTTCGGATGGCGATTTCCACAAAAATGATTTGGCAAAAGTACAACTTGACGGGAAATGGGGTTGTATTGATGTAAACGGTAAGGAAATTGTTCCTTTAAAGTATGATGAAATAATTATAGACCAATTGAAAAATCCCCATGTGGCTGCCAATCTTAATGGCAAATGGGGATTTGTTGACAAGCATGGAATAGAAATCATGCCTTTTGAATACGACAGCGTAAAAAGTTTCAGTGGATGTCGCGCTTGCGTAGAAAAAAACGGTAAATACGGTTTTATCGATGATAAAGGTAACGTTGTAATTCCGTTGATATACGACGATTGCGAATCTCATTTTATTGAAAACTATGAAAATAAACACATTTCACCCATTTGGGTAAGACTCGACGGCAAATACGGCTACATCGACATCAATAGCAAAGTAATTGTCGCACCAATGTACGAATATGCTACCTCATTTTATTACGGCAACGGCATGGCAACGGTGGTAATCAATGATAAAGCAGGATTTATCGACGAAACAGGTAAAGAGGTGACTCCATTCACGTACGAGCCGGATTTTGACAAACCGTATAATTATCGTTTTTACGATAATTTTGCCAACGTTAAGCTCAACGGCAAATGGGGTGTAATTGATAGAAATAATCGTGTCGTAATACCTTTCCTATATGACGAGTTTCTTGAGAACCGGAATGCCGGATGGCGTTATGCCTTACGCGATGGCAAAAAACAGGGTATTGACACCAAAGGTAACGAATGGATAATGCAAAAAAATCCTGATGCCTGTACTTTCAAGGATTATTTAAAAACCGTCACATGGACGGAGGTGGCTAAAAGTTTTCGTACGCTGATTTATAAAGACAAGAAATTGACTGATGAAATGCTGGCAATTTACGAAGAAAACTTCAACAATTTTTCAACTAAAACATTTCAACCTTCGCAAAATATCATACGGATACACGCAGGATATTACAATATACAGCAAGAGAAAAGACGATATGATCGGGTAGATGCAGCGCTGTACTGCGTCAAAGACGAACGTTCGTATGTGTTTTTCGACTGGGCGGAAATTTTGGATATGGAAGTTCGCATTGAGGACAACCTCTCACTCTCCGATGCTGAGATCGTTGCAATCTGCATCTGGGAAGCCTGTGATCAAATTCCCGGCACAGAAAACAGGATTGAAAATTTTCTTAACGACTTGCATGAACATGTAAAAACGATAGATGAAAATAGCGATAGATGTTCTGAATTTGTTGAAAATGAGAATTGAACGATTAAATATCCAATGAAAATCTTCATTTCCGGATCAATCTCTATGAAAGAATTGGATTTAAGAACGATTAGTCGGTTAGAATCAATCGTTGCCGATGGGCAGACGATTTTAATCGGTGATGCTTTCGGCGTGGACAAATTAGTGCAGCAATATCTGTTTGACTGTAATTATCTATCTGTTATTGTGTATTATGCCGGCGACAAAGTCAGGAACAATATTGGAAATTGGCAAACAAAACAAATCGGTAACGACAATAATCTGACAGGAAAAAGTATGTATCAATTGAAAGACAGGGCTATGGCTCATGATGCCGATTGCGGTCTGATGATTTGGGACGGCAAAAGCCAGGGGACAAGATCCAATATCGAAAATATGACGAAACTCGGTAAAGAAATTACAGTATTATGTCCTCAACCCTAATCTTCGGCGACATTCACAGTTTCACTTTGGGAAAATAATGATAGCAGAAAATTCACATAAACAATGAAACAGTATTCAGATAAGAAGACAGTTGATTTTGAAAAGGAATTTGAAACCCCTCTTCAATACAACGATGCGAACTATTTTAATAAAGGAAAAGTTGACGTTCTGAAAGATGGAATTTGGTATGAAATGGATAAAATAGGAAAAATTATATGATCTGCGCGGCGTTTCGGCATAAATATAGCTTATTTTTGGGATAGCAAATAATAACAGCCCGAATGTTTTTCGCTTCTGAAATTATTTATGTATATTTGCGACTATCAGCAATGGGTTGCTGACGTACATGTTGAAGAAGCGTCACGTTTCATCCTTTGTTTAGGAAATCGCCAAAATTGACTAGTGTAGCAAGGATAAACATAACGTTCCTGTTTGATGGTTGTACATTCCGTGCAATATATCAAGCGTGGGCTGTTGTTTATTTGCTACCGGGTGTTTGGCGATACCTCTAACAAGATAGGCGTACAGCACCGCGCTTTTTCTTTATAAGAACATATATTATAGTGGAGTTTAGTATGTTGAATTTTGTAGCCATTGATTTTGAAACCGCAAATTACAATCGCTCAAGTATCTGTAGCTTAGGGATTGTAAGGGTAGAGAATGGGAAAATCACGGATAAGATATATCATCTTGTACGCCCGCAACCCAATTTTTATTGTTCGTGGGCGACGGATATTCATGGCTTGTCTTATGATGATACGATTAACGAACCGGAATTTCCGGAGATTTGGGAAAGGATTAAGCCCAAGCTGAAAGACTTTCCATTCGTAGCTCATAACAGTTCTTTCGATGCCGGTTGTCTAAAAGCCGTTCACGATTTGTACGGAATGCCATATCCGAACTATGAGTTCCATTGCACATATCGCACAGCAAAGAGCATATTTCCTCAGTTGGAAAATCATCAGTTGCACACCGTTGCAGCATACGTTGGATATGAATTGGAAAAACATCATCATGCTTTAGCGGATGCGGAAGCATGTGCGGAGATAGCAAGAATAATAATAACATAACTATTGGGATTAGTCGAATAATTATGCGCATCCTCCACCTCTCCGATACCCACAACCTGCATTGGGAATTGCAAAATTTACCATTCGCTGACGTAATCGTTCATTCGGGCGATCTGTCAATGGTAGGTACAGGTAACGAAGTGGTCGATTTTGTCGAATGGTTCGGCGCTTTGGATTACCGATATAAAATTTTCATTGCAGGGAACCACGATTATTGTTTGGAGAAGAAGAATAGAGAAAAGATTCAGCGTTTTTTACCTGAAAACTGCTTTTACCTTTGCAATAGCGGCGTAACGATTGATGGTGCGAAATTTTGGGGCATTCCGTTTTTCTTTTCGGACGATGTGAGCGGCGAATACTTCAACATGATAACACAAATCCCGATGGATACTGATATTTTAATCTCACATCGTCCGCCGTTTGGTATTTTGGACAACGCTAACAACATCACTTTCGGCTGCCCCAATTTATTGCAGGCAGTCTTAGATGTTCGTCCTCGTTATCATCTTTTCGGACATATTCACGATGCTTATGGCATTGAAAAATCAACGTATACAACTTTTGTCAATGCGGCATTGGTAAATGAGGACTATCAACTTTTAAACAAACCTGTTGTAGTTGATATATGATTTTAATCTGTGGGGAATGCTATTTTGTATTATAGAGACTAATTATCAGTGATACTTGCAGATTGTGAAATACCTTCGAAGCTGATAAGGGCAGTCTACGTTTTTATAGTCTCAATGAAAAAACAGAGCCGGAACTGTTTCAAAAAAAAACGGGACAAGACCGATGAAGTCGTAAGAGTCGGAAAAAAGGTTGCGCTCGACACACATTAAGGGTAAAGGTTCATGGCAATATCAGATGTAGTGGAAAAGAACGGTTGGTATCAAGTTTTGGATACCCAAAACGAGAAAATCAGTGAAAAATCGGTTAATTCAATAGGTGAATTACTGGGTTTTAGCGACGATTTAATTGTTTGTTCTAAGAACTCTTGGGTTGTAATTTATGATGAAGATTTTCGCAAAATCAGCGAAAAATCCGAATCATCAGTAGGGGTTTTTCGTAATGTATCAGGCGATACAATTAATTTTGTAAAAAATAATTGGATCGTAACTTACGATAGGGAATTTCGTAAAATCAGCGAAAGAGCCAATCGGTAAAAATCAAATTAATTCAGGCGACAATCCTAATTACCTGTCGCCTGAATTTTTATTTATTTGAATTATGAAGAATAGAAAAATAATAGCGATAATTTGCATTATCATAGGCTTTGTCGTATTTATCGGAATAGCCCTATATACAAAACTTTTTAGCAGCACTGAATTGCCGGTACAGATTTCTGGCGCTTTATTGGAAGCGGCGGTAACCGCTGTGCTTACTTATGTTCTTTTAAGCGGACAAACTTCACAAGAAGAATTGAAAGAACGAAACGTTAAAGTTTTCGAAGCCAAATCGGTAAAATTTAACGATTTTATAAATCAATTATGGAAGGTGTGGGAAGATCGTTCTATTGATTTGGACGAATTGAACGAACTTACAAAATCCGTTTCACAGAATATAGTACCATATACTCGGCCACAAACCGTAGAGATAATTCTATCTCGCCTTATAGAAATTGCAAAACGGGCGAATCCATACCAAACTGACAGCTCAGACAAAGAAGTTACCGAATTGATCCAGCGAAATATTTTTGATATTATTAATGAACTGTCTAAAGAAATTGGACTGGGAGGAGCGATCAACGAAGCGATTCGTCAGCGATTAAATGAACTTGATGGATATTGTAATAACTGGAAAGCAAATCAAAATAAATAAAAAAAAGGAAAGCATTAATAATAAATTGTTTGACAACAAAAATGCGAATATTAAAGGAGTTGTGTTCTTCTGTCAAGGTGATACCGGACTATATATGATTCTATACTAAAATATATACCGCACATAACGAAGCGCAATTTTATCCGCGGAAAACAATAATCTTGTTTTTCGTGGATATTTTTTAGTCTCTGCCGTGTTTTGGCGCAACTGTGCAATAGTTTTGCGTTCAGAAACGATTAAAAAACAATCAGAATGAAACAGCAATACACTCAAACAGGTGGCTTTTACGAAGGGCTTGCCGCTGTAGAATTAAATGGTAAATGGGGATTTATTGATGAAAGCGGCAGGGAAGTCATTCCTCTCAAATATGACGAAGTCTGGGAATTTTCCAACGGTATTGCGCATGTAATGCTCAATGATAAAAGGGGATTGATTGACAAAACCGGCAGAGAGATCACTCCTGCAAAATACACTCATATAGAAGAATTTATCGATGGTTACGCCATTGTACTACTCTACCACAAATACGGGTTTATCGACAAAACGGGAACTGAGATATCTCCCCTAAAATATGATAATGCATACCGGTTCAACGAAGGTTTGGCGCTTGTAATGTATCGCTGTAAGTATGGATTCATTAATGAAAACGGTGACGAGATCATTCCGCTAAAATATGATGATGCGAATTTCTTTTACGGAGGGCTTGCCGCAGTAAAATTAAATGGTAAGTATGGATTCATTGACAAAACCGGCGCTGAAATCATTCCC
>JAISPE010000274.1 GCA_031275145.1 Prevotellaceae bacterium
AACGGAAAAAATGTTAAAGCAATTATTTTTTTAAAAATCATATTTTATTCATCAAAATTACAACCGCGGCGCAAAATTAGTTTAAAAATCAATAACCGGAAAATATTACGGAAAACACGACCCGGAATTTGAGCAGTCAAAGTTACGGCCGCAAAACCGGAAAATATATTTATTCCTGTAACTGCGTTTGTTAAAACAGGACCGGCACAGTTTTTTATTTCGGCAATTTTTTAGTCGACTGTTCAATTTTCTTTTCATCGCTTGCTATGCGACGTTCCATTTTATTGATGTCTTCGGCAGGGGGTAATTCTTCGGGTTTAATCCCCCGTTTCCCTAACATTTCGCGCACGGTTCGGTTGTTCTGAACATGTTCGGCTGTGATGTGCGTTTCTCCCTGAAGATTTTTTTCGCTCACGTTGTGATTAGTCATTTCAGTTGCTAAATTTTTGGCAGCAATAGTGAGCGTTGGCAAAAAATCGGCCAGCGGACGGGTTGATTTTATTCCCAGCCGGCGTTTCATGTCTTCGGTAGTATACCCGCCAAACAAAGCGGTATCGCCTTTTGAACGAATGCGCCCGAAACCTTTGTCGTCAACGCCCCGTTCGTAGATATTTTGCGACAGCTGTTTTTCGGCAGCCCGCAGTTTATCACGTGTTTCCAGACGCGATTTCAGATCCAGCCGTTCCTCGATAAGCTCGATTTTCCGGGTTTGAATAGCAAAATAGCTTTGCGCAAAAGCGATTTCTTCTTTCTTCGGATCGCCGTTTTGAGCAATCAGATAGCAGGCAAAACGGGTAAGCATGAAATCTTCTACTTCGCGTTTTGCGCCGCTACCCAGATTCACCATTTTCGTGACCTCACGAAAATGGTCGTCCACATTAATGCCCTGAGTTTTACATGATTCGACGGCGCGATTTATCGCTACAACAAAATTTTCCCAGCGTGCATATCCCAAAATCACCTGCAAATCTCTTGCAAACCAGATTTCTACCTGTTCTTTCCGCTCGTTTTCAATATACCCGGATATCGTGTCAAACGAGGTTTTATACTGAGCAATTTTTAGTTTATCCATGATATTTATCTTTTTAGCTTATTTCTATTTCCATATTTTCAGGCGGTTGCTTTTTTCCATATTATATCCCGTCATTTTTTTGTGAAATATTTTGCCACAAAAATGAAACCCGACTTCACTATATAACAAACAAATATTCAACATACAATTCCTTTGAAACGAGCGGAAAACGGGATTCGACCCCGCGACCCTCAGCTTGGGAAGCTGATGCTCTACCGACTGAGCTACTTCCGCATTTGCGGGTGCAAAATTAATACTTTTTTTATTCATGACGAAATATTTTTTTGAACTTTTTTTATCCACAGACTACACGAATTGTGCAGATACGCCATAATCCGGAAATCAGGTTTTTAGGAATAGCCTTTTTTTTGTTAATTTTGCGCCGCGAAAATAGATTAGCCGACAGGCTGACAATATTATTTATATAGATTATGTCAAAAGATATTTCAACGAAATACGATCCTTCCGAAATCGAAGGCAAATGGTACGGATACTGGATTAAGCAGGGACTTTTCCACTCGGAGCCGGATGAACGCGAGCCATATACGATAGTGATACCTCCGCCAAATGTGACCGGAGTGCTTCACATGGGGCACATGCTCAACAATACGATACAGGATATTCTTGTCCGTCGAGCGCGAATGTTGGGTAAAAATGCCTGCTGGGTACCCGGTACCGATCATGCTTCGATAGCAACTGAAGCGAAAGTAGTTGCCAAACTTGCGTCGGAAGGCATCGACAAAAATAGCCTTTCCCGCGAACAGTTTCTGGAACATGCATGGGAATGGACGCGCAAACATGGCGGTATCATCCTCGAACAGCTTAAAAAACTGGGCGCTTCGTGCGACTGGGAACGGACATGTTTCACTATGGATGAAAAACGTTCGGAAAGCGTGATCAGAGTATTTGTCGATCTCTACGAAAAAAAACTGATATATCGCGGTATACGCATGGTGAACTGGGATCCGAAAGCCAAAACGGCACTGTCCGACGAAGAAGTTATCCACAAAGAAGAACACGGGAAACTGTATTATATAAGGTATAAACTCAGTCCGGCGACTCCTTTCGAGGCAGGCGGTCCCGAATGGGCGGTTATAGCAACGACCCGGCCGGAAACTATTTTCGGTGATATAGCAGTGTGTATCAATCCGAATGATCCGAAAACAGAAAAATTCAAGGGAAAGAAACTCATTGTCCCGACTGTGAACAGGGAAGTCCCCGTTATCGAAGACGAATATGTTGATATGGAATTTGGTACGGGTTTTCTCAAAGTCACACCGGCTCACGATATAAACGATTATGCGCTGGGCGAAAAATATAATCTGGAAGTCATTGATATTTTCAACGATGACGGCACGCTCAATGCCAACGGACTTCAGTACGAAGGTATGGACCGTTTCGACGTCAGGGAAAGAATCGAATCGGACCTCGACAAACTCGGATTGCTGGAAAAGGTTGAAGATTATACCAATAAAGTAGGATATTCCGAGCGTACCAGTGTCGCTGTCGAGCCCAAACTTTCGATGCAGTGGTTTCTGAAAATGGACGGGCTGGCAAAACCCGCAATCGAAGCCGTCGCCGACGACACAATAAAGTTCTATCCTCCGAAATTCAAGAACATGTACCGTCACTGGATGGAGAATATAAAAGACTGGTGCATAAGCCGGCAATTATGGTGGGGACACCGTATTCCGGCCTATTACCTGCCGGCAGGAGGATATGTTGTCGCCGAAACAGCGGAAAAGGCGTTGCTTAAAGCCCGCGAAATGAGCGGAAACAGTGATTTGCAGATTACGGATTTAAAGCAGGACGAGGATTGTCTGGATACATGGTTTTCGTCGTGGCTGTGGCCGGTCTCCGTTTTCGACGGGATAAATAATCCCGACAACAGGGATATAAACTATTACTATCCTACCAACGACCTTGTTACAGCTCCCGAAATCATCTTTTTCTGGGTTGCGCGCATGATTGTTTCGGGTTACGAATACCGTCGCAAACCCTGTTTCCGCAACGTGTATTTCACAGGGATTGTCCGCGACAAAATCGGCCGCAAGATGTCGAAATCATTAGGCAATTCGCCGGACCCGCTGAATCTGATTGCACGTTACGGAGCCGACGGCGTGCGTATGGGGATGCTGCTCACTTCGCCCGCAGGCAATGATTTGCCTTTCGACGAAACACTGTGCGAACAGGGACGTAATTTCAACAATAAAATCTGGAACGCTTTCCGCCTGATTAGCGCATGGAAATCCGGAAACGCTCATCAACCCGAATCTTCGGTAATCGCGGTGAACTGGTTTGCTTCGGTATTGAGTAAAACTATAGTGGAAGTCGATGATTTATTCGGCAAATACAGGCTGTCGGAAGCCCTGATGCTTATCTACAAACTGTTTTGGGACGAATTTTCGTCGTGGTTTCTTGAAATCGTCAAGCCTGCATACCGACAGGAGATTGACAGCGTTACGCTTGCCGGGACCAAAGAATTTTTCTGCTCTCTACTGAAACTCTTACATCCGTTTATGCCCTTCATAACGGAAGAGATATGGCAACGGCTTGAACACGAAGTCGACACTCCGGAAAATGCGACCGAAAGCATTATGGTATCCGGAATGCCCGTACCGGCAAATATCGACGAAAATCTGACGGTTTCGTTCAACAGGGTTAAGGAAATTGTTTCCAGTGTGCGTACTGTACGTTTGCAGAAAAATATCCCGAATCGCGAAAGTATCGTTCTGGAAGCGCTCGGCAATCACGACGGCAAATTCGATTCCGTTATCTGCAAGATGGGCAACGTGTCCGAAATCAGAACCGTAGATGAGAAATCCGCAGTATCGGTCTCGTTTCTTACAGGCACAACGGAGTATTCAATCCCCGTTGCCGGCAGTATCGATGTAGAAGCGGAACTCGCTAAATTCAACGACGAACTGAATTATCTGGAAGGATTTTTGGTCTCGATCAACAAAAAACTGTCTAACGAAAAGTTTGTGGCAAACGCTAAACCCGAAATAGTCGAAAACGAACGCAAAAAACTGTCGGATACGGAATCGAAAATCAAAACCGTCAAGGAACAGATAGCGCAACTGAAAAATATGTGAATCAACCGTGAACGATGAATATGCTTACGCCGAATGTGATTTACAGACAGGATATACAAACAGACTCGAAGTTATGAAACGAATTATGATTATTTTATGTATGGTGTTTTGTTTTGAAACGCTTACAGCTCAACGTACGGTGAAACAGTTGAAAACATGGCTGGTTCAATTGCAAAACGAAAATATTGCCGAGATTGCCGGACAAAAGTTTGCCCGTAAATCGCTGTCGCAAACCGAAGCGGCGGAGGCAGCGGAATTGCTGTTTGCGCATAAACAGCAGGTTTTCCGCGAAAAATACGGGAAACAATGGCAGGATAAACAATTGAGCGAAGGCAAATATGTGATGAAATTCGATTACCGCGTGTTCGGGGAAAAGCCTGCCGGCGGACGAAGCCTTTACATTTCGATGCACGGAGGCGGAAATACTTCCGACGCAGTGAACAACAAGCAATGGAGCAATCAGATACTCCTCTACAAACCGGAGGAAGGAGTTTATCTCGCTCCGCGTTCGGCAGTGAACGACTGGAATATGTGGTTTCAGCCTCATGTCGATACGCTTTTCGACAGACTGATACAACTCGCTGTGGCGTTTATGGATGTGAATCCCGACAGGGTTTATCTCATGGGATATTCTGCCGGCGGCGACGGGGCTTACCGTCTGGCGCCGCGTCTTGCCGACCGTTGGGCTGCCGCCGCAATGATGGCGGGTCACCCCGGAGACGCAAGTCCCTTAAATCTCCGTAACACCTGCTTTTCATTATGGATGGGCGCACTTGACAGCGCATATAACCGTAATGCCGAAGCCGCACGATTCGGACTGTTGATGGACAGCCTGCATCGGGCAGATCCGAAGGGATATTTCCATGAAACTCACCTCGTTCCCGAACGGGGGCACTGGATGAACCGACAGGATTCGGTAGCTGTCCCATGGATGGCTAAATTCCGCCGGAACGCTCTCCCTCAAAAGGTTGTATGGCGTCAGGACGATGTTCCGCACGAATCGTTCTACTGGCTGTCGGTTTCTCCGGACGAAATGGAAAAAGGTAAACAGCTTGTTGTCGAACATGCGGGCAATGTGTTTACTGTCATCAAAAATGATTACAAAACAGTGAAAATAGGCGTGAACGATGCGATGATTGATTTTGACAAGCCTGTAAAAGTCGTTGTAAACGGCAAAACTGTATTTAATAAAAAACTAAACCGTACGATAGAAAATATTTACAGTTCTATCGAAAAACGTAATGATCCGTCGTTAATATTCAGCGCGTTTATTATACTTCCACAGGTATAAACTGTGAGCTGGACTGCTTCGTTACGACGAAACAATCCTCAAATATACAACCGCAATACGCATGCTTTAGCATGC